>NZ_RCOB01000124.1:0-9821 GCF_004307665.1 Pseudomonas sp. Sample_16 | reverse complement strand
TCACGGGCACCGAATCATGTCGCCGGGCGAATCGCCTTGATCAACGACTGCAACGAATACCCCAACCGCGGCGCCAGCCCTTCGGCCCGGGATACCAGGCCTTCCATATCCAGCTCCTGATCCAGGTCCGACGGCACGATCAGAATCACATTGCCCTCCTTCACCGGCAGCTCCCAGTAATGCCGATGATAGAGCCCGCGCAGCAACGCGGCGCCCAACGGCTTGCCGTCATCGGTGGCCCATTGATTGATCACCAGCCAGCCACCCGGGTTGAGGCGTTTCTGGCAGTTTTCCAGGAAAGTCCACGCCAAGTGCCCGGCTCCCGGACCTACGTCGGTGTAAAGATCAACGAAAATCAGGTCCGCGGGCTCGGCGGTGTCGAGCAACTCCAGCGCGTCACCCACGCGGATGTAAAGACGCGGATCGTCATCCAGCCCCAAATATTCGATGGCCAGGCGCGGCACATCCGGGCGCAACTCAATGGCTTCGACGTCGTCCAGCGGCAGGAATTTGAGGCAAGCCTGGGTCAACGTGCCTGCACCGAGGCCGAGGAACAATGCCGATTCCGGCTGTTCGTGGCACAGCGCGCCAATCAGCATCGCCCGGGTGTAGTCATATTCGAGCCAGCTCGGGTCGGCGGTGAACACGCAGCTTTGCTCGATGGCATCGCCGAATTCGAGAAAACGGTAATCAGCCACTTCCAGCACACGAATCACACCAAATTCGTCCTGCACCTCGGCGAGCAAATGCTCGACGCGCTCCTCAGTCATTTCGTCTCCCGATCGCTGCCAGGCCCGGCAACGCAACACACCGCAACATGAAGCGGCAAAGGCGCGATTGTCCGCGAAGCGACGGGAACAGGTCACGCACTAATTGCTGATAACATGGACGCCCGAGCGTAAAACACTAGAGATGATGATGAGCCAACCCTGGAGCCCTGACAGCTGGCGCGCCTTGCCGATCCAGCAACAACCTCAATATCCCGACGCTGCGCATTTGCAGCAGGTCGAGCAAACGCTGGCCAGCTATCCACCGCTGGTGTTTGCCGGCGAAGCGCGGGAATTGCGTCGTCAGTTTGCCGAAGTGACCCAGGGCCGCGCGTTTCTGTTGCAGGGCGGCGATTGCGCCGAAAGCTTCGCCGAGTTCTCCGCCGCAAAAATTCGCGATACGTTCAAAGTGTTGCTGCAAATGGCAATTGTCATGACCTTCGCGGCCGGTTGCCCGGTGGTCAAGGTTGGACGCATGGCCGGGCAATTCGCCAAACCGCGTTCAGCCAACGACGAAACCATCGACGGCATCACCCTGCCGGCCTACCGTGGCGATATCGTCAACGGCATCGGTTTCGACGAAAAAAGCCGTGTGCCGGACCCGGAACGCCTGCTCCAGTCCTATCACCAGTCCACCGCCACCCTGAACCTTTTGCGCGCCTTCGCTCAGGGCGGGTTTGCCGATCTGCATCAGGTGCACAAGTGGAACCTGGACTTCATCGCCAATTCGGCCCTGGCGGAAAAGTACAGCCACCTCGCCGACCGCATCGATGAAACCCTGGCCTTCATGCGTGCCTGCGGCATGGACAGCTCGCCGCAACTGCGCGAAACCAGCTTCTTCACCGCCCACGAAGCGCTGCTGCTGAACTACGAAGAAGCCTTCGTGCGGCGCGACAGCCTGACCAACGATTACTACGATTGCTCGGCGCACATGCTGTGGATCGGCGACCGCACCCGCCAGCTCGACGGCGCCCACGTCGAATTCCTGCGCGGAGTGAACAACCCGATCGGGGTCAAGGTCGGCCCGAGCATGAATCCTGACGACCTGATCCGCCTGATCGATGTGCTTAACCCGGACAACGACCCCGGTCGCCTGAACCTGATCGCCCGGATGGGCGCGAACAAGGTCGGCGATCACTTGCCGCAGCTGATTCGTGCGGTGCAGCGTGAAGGCAAGCAAGTGCTGTGGAGTTCCGACCCGATGCACGGCAACACCATCAAGGCCAGCAGCGGCTACAAGACCCGCGACTTTGCGCAGATTCTGGGTGAGGTCAAACAGTTCTTCCAGGTGCACGAGGCGGAAGGTTCCTACGCCGGTGGTATCCACATCGAGATGACCGGGCAGAATGTCACCGAGTGCATCGGTGGCGCGCGGCCGATTACCGAAGATGGGTTGTCGGATCGATATCACACCCATTGCGACCCGCGGATGAATGCCGATCAGTCGCTGGAACTGGCGTTTTTGATTGCAGAGACCTTGAAGCAAGTTAGGCGGTGAGTCATTAAATCTTTGATTGCCTGACAGGCAGCCATCGCGGGCAAGTCGAATCGTCGCACCGCCGCTCCCACAGGGATAGCGTTGTACACATAATTTGTGAATGGCGCGGTCATTGTGGGAGCTGGCTTGCCAGCGATGGCGTCAGCTCAGTCACCCTCAATCTGTGCTAATGCCACCCGCAACCGATCCGCACTCGCCCTTGGGCAATTCAACTGCACCCGCTCCAGCCCCAACCAGTCCGCCATCCGCCGCAGATTCACCGCCAACGCCAGCATCCCTTCGTCATCCAGCCCCGCCTCTTCCTCATGCACCGCATGCACTGCCAGCCGCCCTGCCGCCCGCTCGGCGCGCAAATCGACGCGCGCGGCAATCCGCTCGTTGTGCAAAAACGGCAAGACGTAATAGCCGTAGACCCGTTTTTCCTGCGGCGTGTAAATCTCCAGCCGATAGCGAAAATCGAACAGCCGCTCGGTGCGGCTGCGCTCCCAGATCAGCGAATCGAACGGTGAAAGCAGTGCACTGGCCTCGACCCTGCGCGGCAGCTTGGGCTCGGGCAGGCAATAAGCCGGTTGCTTCCAGCCCTGGACTTCGCAGGTGAGCAACTCGCCCGCCTCGACCAATTCAGCCAGACGCGGGCGGCTGTCGCCGGGGTTCAGGCGGAAGTAGTCGCGCAAGTCTTTCTCGGTGCCCACGCCCAAGGCTGTCGCGGCATGCACCAGCAAGCCACGCTGGGCCTCGGCTTCAGTGAGCAACGGCAGCGCCAGAACCTGTGAAGGAATGACTCGCTCCGGCAAGTCATAAAGCCGCTCGAATCCGCGCCGGCCAGCCACGGTCACTTCTCCGGCGGCAAACAACCATTCCAGCGCGTGCTTTTCCGCACTCCAGTCCCACCATGGCCCGGCCCGTTCCTGTCGGGTCGACAGGCTGCCGGCGCCCAACGCGCCCAGTTCTTCAACCGAGGCCAATACCCGGCGAATGGTGTCTTGCTGTTCACGACCGAAACGCGCCAGTTGTTGATAAATGTCTTCGCCACGCGTGGCACGCTGCATGCGCCAGCGCATCAGCGGGTACATCGACATCGGCAGTAACGACGCTTCGTGGCCCCAATATTCAAACAGCGTGCGACGTCGCCCCGAACTCCAGGCAGCCTGGTCGAGCAAGTCAGAAGAATAGGAACCCAGACGGGAAAACAGCGGCAGGTAGTGCGAGCGCACCACGGCGTTGACCGAATCGATTTGCAGGAGACCCAGCCGTTCGATCAGGCGATTGACCTGGACAGACTTGATCGCCGCTGGCGCCTGGCGCCCGTTGAACCCTTGGGCGGCCAGTGCCAGACGCCGAGTCTGTTTGAGGGTAAAGGACAACGTTGCGGGCATGAGCATCTCCTTGTCTGCTCGCAACCTACCTCACCGGTAAGGGGTTTGTGTAGCGTCGTTCTCATCATTTATTGATCGGGTTCATTTATGCATCGGGTCGTTCCAGAACGGCTTGATCGACTCGTGCTCGACATCCGCCCGGCTCATGCCAATGTCCTTCAATGCCTCGTCGCTCAGGCTTGCCAGCAGTTCGCGCTCACGATGCAACTCGTACCAGCGGCTGATCTTGTGCAGCAGATCGGATATCAGGTGAACCGAATGGTGTTCTGTGCCTTGGAACTCATGTTGACCTTTCATCTTGTTGCCCTCCGTTTGGATGGCTCCAGTCTCGCGCCGGGTCTAAGATCAATCCAACAAATGTTTCTGATGGCAATCATCTCGGAGATTGATGTATGTCGAGCTACCCGACGATCGATACCGAAGTGTTGCGCACCTTTGTCGCGATTGCCGACCAGGGCGGCTTTACCCGCGCCGGTGAATTGGTCCATCGCACCCAGTCGGCCGTCAGCATGCAGATGAAACGGCTGGAGGAAGACGTGCTGCAGCGCCAGTTGTTCCAGCGCGACGGCCGTCAAGTGCGGCTCACCGCCGAGGGCCAGGTGCTGCTGGGGTATGCGCGGCGCATCCTCAAGTTGCACAGCGAAGTCTTCAACACCCTGCGCGAGCCAGACATGATCGGCACCGTGCGCATTGGTACGCCAGACGATTATGTGATGCGTTTCCTCCCGGGCATCCTGCGGCGGTTTGCCCAGTCCTATCCGCTGATCCAGATCGAAGTGCATTGCGAATCATCAAAACAATTGCTGATGCGCCAGGACCTGGACCTGTCCATCGTCACCCGCGAACCGGGCAGCGAAATCGGCCAGTTGTTGCGCAAGGAGCGTTTTGTCTGGGCCGAAGCGCAATGCTACAGCGCCCACGAACAAACGCCGCTGCCGCTGGCCATGTTCAACAGCGATTGCTTCTGCCGCCTGTGGGCCTGCAACGCCCTCGATGCCCAAGGCCGCGATTACCGCGTGGCGTACAACAGCGACAGCCTGTCGGCGATCATGGCGGTGGTCAGTGCCGGCCTGGCGGTCACCGCGCAGCTGGAAAGCCTGATCACCGCGGACATGCGCATCCTCGGTGAAGCTGAAGACCTGCCGTTGCTGCCCGAGGCCAGCATCATGCTCGTGCGTAATCTGCACAATCCGTCGCCGATCACCGAATGCCTGGCCGAACACATCGTCGAAGGCTTCAAACTTTAAAGGCGAGCATCACCGCACAAAGCACCAGGAAACCGCAGAACAGCGCGCGCAACAGGCGCTCCGGCATGGCGTGAGCAATCTTCACGCCCCAACTGATGCTCATCAGTCCACCGATTGCCAGCGGTACGCCCACCCACCAGTCCACTTGATGATGCACGGCATAGGTCACCAGAGTGACGCCGGTGCTTGGCAATGCGAGCGCCAACGACAAACCCTGCGCGACCACTTGAGTGGTGCCAAACAGGCTGGTCAGCACGGGCGTTGCCACCACTGCCCCGCCCACGCCGAACAACCCGCCCATGGTGCCGGATGCCGCACCGAGCACACCCAGCCAGGGCCATCCATAGTTCATCTGTGAAGAGGCCGGTGCGCTGGCGAGGAACATGCGCATCAAGTTGTAGGCCGAAAGCGCGATCAGAAAAGCGACGAAGCCAATACGCATGGTTTGCGCATCTATCCCCACCGCCCAGATCGAGCCGATCCAGGCGAAGCAGAACCCCATCGAGGCCAGCGGCAGCGCGTGATGCAACTCGATCCTGTTGCGTTGGTGATAACGCCACAACGCCAGCATCACGTTCGGTACCACCATCACCAGCGCAGTCCCTTGGGCGATCTGTTGATCGAGCCCGAATAAAACGCCCAGCAGCGGAATGGCGATCAAGCCACCTCCGATGCCAAATATTCCGCCGAGCGTACCCAAGGCAGCGCCAAAGGCCAAATACATCAAAAACTCAATCACAGGCGTTTTCCTCCTACGTCAGGCGATTCATCCTACGCAGTTGGTTCTAGCGCGGAAACGCACAGCAACGCACAATGGCTGTGCCAACTTCGCATAAGCGTTACAGACGATGAATCCCGATCAATTGACCGAGCAACTGGGCTTGTTTCTGGATGTACTGGAAACCGGCAGCTTTTCTGCGGCCTCGCGCCGTCATCCGTTGACCCCATCGGCCGTCGCGCGACGCATTGATAGCCTGGAAAACGCTGTCGGCAGCCAATTGTTCATTCGCAGCACCCACGCGGTCCGTGCAACGCCGGCCGGCCTGGCGTTTGCCGAACGGGCGCGGCGGATCGTCGCCGAGTTACGCCTGGCCCGCGCCGAAGCTGTGTCCCTGAGCAGCGCTCCAGAAGGCTTGATTCGGGTGGATGCGCCTGCCGCGTTCGGGCGTCGGCATCTGGCGCCGGTCATTGCTGACTTCCTGATGCTGTATCCCGGCCTTGATGTGCAATTGCACCTGATCGACAGTTTCGTCGACATGCAGGGCTTGAACCTGGGCAAGGTCGATCTGGTATTGCGTGCCGGACAGATGGCCGACACGCGATTGGTGGCCACACCGCTGGCGAGCATGGTGCGCATCGCCTGCGCCAGCCCTGACTATCTGAAACGACGTGGCGTGCCCAATGATCCGACACAATTGATTGAACACGACGGTCTTGACTGGGACGGCCTGGCGCCACCTTTTGCCTGGCGCTTCGAACGTGAAGGCCAAATGCATTTGCATCGCCCCTCGCGCATCCGCATGAGCGCCAACAATGCCGAAGCCCTGGTCTGCGGTGCGCTCGCCGGGCTGGGTATCGCGCATTTGCCGACATGGCTGGCCAGTGAGTATCTGTTGCGCGGGGAACTGGTGCCGCTGTTCTGCGACAATGGCCTGCCCAAACCGGAGAGTTCGGGAATCTATGCCTTGCGCCTGCAACAACAACCCAACTCGCGCAGCCGATTGCTGCTGGAATACCTGAAAACCCGCTTCAGCCCCATCCCCCCCTGGGATCTGGTCCTGCAAACCCACCTGGACCACCACTCGTCCTGAATTATCTGGCGCATTAAAGATTTGCCCGCTAGATTCATGATGATCACCGATCAAAGGCTTCGAAATGACCACCGAGCGCGACACCCCGGACAACTGCGACGACCTGCTGCTGGACAACCAGGCCTGCTTCGCCTTGCACTCCACTTCACTGATGCTGACCAAGGTCTACAAGCCCTTGCTGCAGGCGTTGGGCCTGACTTATCCGCAGTACCTGGCGATGATGGTGTTGTGGGAAAAGGACGGCTTGACCGTGGGCGAAATCAGCACGCGCCTGCTGACTGATCCCGGCTCGCTCACCCCGCTGCTCAAACGCCTGGAAGCCGAAGGTGTGCTCAGCCGCACCCGCAGCCGCGAAGACGAACGCGTGGTGATCATCGAACTCACCGAAAAAGGTCGCGCCCTGCGTGACAAGGCCCGTGGCATTCCTCAATGCATCCTCGGCGCCAGCGGCATGACCCTTGAGCGATTGCAGAAACTGCAGGCGGAACTGCAAGCGCTGCGTCGTCACTTGCAAGACAGTCTGTAACTCTTTCTACCAGCGCACATCCCTGTAGGAGTGAGCCTGCTCGCGATAGCGGCTCGACATTCGCATGAGTGTCGACTGACTCACCGCCATCGCGAGCAGGCTCACTCCTACAGTTGTTTTGCGTTGAAGCGAAAATCCAGTTCGCTCCGCACCCCTGAAAACTCCCCTTCCACAGCTCTAATTCAAGCCTTTCAAGCGAAGACCATCATCAGGTTTTTAAATCTCCCGGTTTTTTTTCCAAAATTTATCTTGCGCACTAAACATTAGCGCGATACATTCACCTCGCACTTACTTAACGCGCAAACATTTAGCGCAAACAATCAAACCCGAACGAGGCTTTCACCATGCAAACTCTCTACACCGCAGTTGCAACTTCCACCGGTGGCCGTGACGGTCGTGCTGTTTCCAGCGACAACATTCTCGACGTCAAACTGGCTACCCCGAAAGAACTCGGCGGTGCTGGCGGTGCGGCGACCAACCCTGAACAGCTGTTCGCAGCCGGCTACTCCGCCTGCTTCATCGGCGCCCTGAAATTCGTTGCCAGCCAGAGCAAGCGCAGCATCCCGAGCGATGCGTCGATCACCGCCCACGTCGGTATCGGCCAGATTCCTGGCGGTTTCGGTCTGGACATCGACCTGCACATCAGCTTGCCGGGCCTTGAACAAGCCGACGCGCAAGCCCTGGTCGATGCTGCCCACCAGGTTTGCCCGTACTCCAATGCCACCCGCGGCAATGTCGAAGTACGTCTGCACGTCACCGTCTAATCACTGACCCACTCAGGCCCGAACAGGAAATGAACATGAACACTTTCAGCAAAGTCTTGACCGGTACCCTTCTCGCTCTGTCGATCAACAACGCGTTCGCCGGTGATGTCGAGCACAACACCCAGGCATTCCTCGACGTGTTGAATGCCGGCACCGGCAAGCCGATCGAGCAAATGACGCCTGCACAAGCCCGCGCCGTGCTGGTGGGTGCGCAGGCCGGGGTCAAGCTGACGCTGCCAAAAGCCGATGTCAGCCAGAAGACCATTCAGGTCGACGGCCAACCGCTGAGCCTGACTATCGTCCGGCCGGCCGGGGTCAAGGGCGAGTTGCCAGTGTTCATGTTCTTCCACGGCGGTGGCTGGGTACTGGGAGATTTCCCGACCCACGAACGACTGGTTCGTGACCTGGTTGTCGGTTCGGGCGCAGCGGCGGTTTTCGTCAACTACACGCCGTCGCCGGAAGCGCATTACCCGGTGGCGATCAACCAGGCGTACGCCGCGACCAAATGGGTAGCTGAACACGGTAAAGAGATCAACGTCGATGGCAAACGCCTGGCGGTGGCCGGCAACAGCGTCGGTGGCAACATGGCGGCCGTGGTTGCGCTGATGGCAAAAGACAAAGGCACGCCAGCGATCAAGTTCCAGGTATTGCTGTGGCCGGTGACCGATGCCAACTTCGAGACGGCATCCTACAACCAGTTTGCCGAAGGGCACTTCCTCAGCAAAAACATGATGAAGTGGTTCTGGGACAACTACACCACCGACGCCAAGCAGCGTAACGAGATCTATGCCTCGCCGTTGCGGGCTACCCCTGCGCAACTCAAGGGTCTGCCACCGGCGCTGGTGCAAACGGCGCAAGCGGATGTGCTGCGCGACGAAGGTGAAGCCTACGCCCGCAAACTCGATGAGGCCGGTGTACCTGTAACTTCGGTTCGCTACAACGGCATGATCCACGACTACGGTTTGCTCAACGTGGTGAGCCAGGTTCCAGCGGTTCGTTCGGCAATGTTGCAGGCTTCGCAGGAACTCAAGGAACACCTGAAGAAATAACCCTACCTGTAGGAGCCGGCTTGCTGGCGATAGCGGTCTTGAGGACGCCATCGCCAGCAAGCCGGCTCCTACACGTTTGGCGTTGCGTACCAATCACTGGACACAAAAAAGCCCGACTCAATGGTCGGGCTTTTTCATTCCTCAAGCAGTGCTTATTTAGCACGGCCTTTGTAGGAACCGCCTTCGCGGGTATCGATCTCGATCATGTCGCCGATTTCGATGAAGTCAGCAACCGACAGCTCGGTACCGTTCTTCAGTTTGGCAGGCTTCATTACCTTGCCGGAAGTGTCGCCGCGAGCGGAACCTTCGGTGTAGTCGATCTGACGCACGATGGTGGTCGGCAGCTCTACGGATACCAGACGGTCTTCGAAGAACACGGCTTCGCAAACGTCGGTCATGCCTTCTTCGATGAACGGCAGAACGCTTTCGATGTCTTCAGCGTTCAGCTCGTACATGGTGTAGTCAGTGGTGTCCATGAACGTGTAGGTGTCGCCGCTGATGAAGGACAGGGTCGCTTCTTTGCGGTCGAGGATCACGTCGTCCAGTTTGTCGTCAGCGCTGTAAACGATCTCGGTCTTGTAACCGGTCAGCAGGTTTTTCAGCTTGGTCTTCATGATCGCGCTGTTACGACCCGACTTGGTGAATTCAGCTTTCTGAACCAGCCAAGGATCGTTTTCGAGACGGATCACGGTACCGGGTTTCAGTTCTTTACCAGTTTTCATTGCGAATATCCGAATTTGGATGGGATTTACAAAAATCTAGGCCGCGTATCATATCCAATTT
>NZ_RCOB01000208.1:0-9919 GCF_004307665.1 Pseudomonas sp. Sample_16 | reverse complement strand
CTGTTGGGCGGGAGTACCATAGTTGGTCAAGCCCTTGCCGCCGACACTGCTACCAGTCCCCCAAAATCCGCCAGTTCCTCCCCCAACCAGTTTCTCATTGACAAGATCAGTCCGGAATACTGGCGAGTGCAGATCAACAACCCGCCTTTCAACATATATGGTCCGGATTCTACCTTGCAGTTCGAGAAGGTGGTCAGCGCGATAGAAAACGACACCAAACTCAAGGTGGTGGTTTTTGAAAGCAAGGTGCCTGGCTTTTTCCTAACCCACTACGACTTCGCCGAGCCTCTGGAGCGGACCCTGGAAATGCCCAACGGGAAGACCGGCCTGCCGCCCCTTCCGGACATGTTGGTACGCCTGAGTAAGTCCCCAGTGGTTTCCATCGCGATGATCAACGGCCGCGCCTCTGGCGTGGGCAGTGAACTGGCCTTGGCCAGCGATATGCGTTTTGCCAGCGACAAGGCAGTGCTTTCCCAATTTGAAATTGGCGCCGGCTTTGTCCCAGGCGGAGGCCCAATGGCGCGCCTGCCACGTCTTATCGGCCGCGGCCGTGCATTAGAGGTCCTGCTAAGCGGTAACGACATCGACGGCAAGCTGGCCGAGCGTTATGGTTACGTAAACCGCAGCTTTCCCGAAAACGAGCTGAACAGCTTCGTCGATGCTCTGGCCCGCCGTATCGCCACCTTCGACAAGCAATCTCTGGGCGAGATCAAGGAACTGGTGAATGTAGCTTCCCTCCCTTCAAACGAAGACGTCGGGAAAGAATGGCCCGCTTTTCTCAACTCTGTTCGACGCCCTGCCGCCCAACACCATATCGGCCGCCTTATGGAACTAGGTCTGCAACAAAAAGCTGATGTGGAAATTAATCTGCCCAAGTATACCGGGCAGGTCAGTGCCGAGAAAAACTAAGGCGCAGAAGACTGCATTTCCGAGGTGGCGGTTCATAAACTGTTGAACGACGCCGGATCTCTTCAATAGCTTGTTTTGGGGGGGCTGGTTGACGTTCAAAAGGGTTTGACGCTGGACGCCACCCCGTCTGCCGCAGGGTAAAAGGCATACATCTTGCATTGCTAACAATATTCATATCGATAGCTAGCAAAAAAGAGGCCTTGAACCATGATCGCTACCTCCAGTCGTGCCGTGATCTGTACGCCCCATGCCGATGCCAGCGCCACCGGCATGCGGGTTCTGGAGGCGGGCGGAACGGCCATCGATGCGATGCTGGCCGCCAGTGCCATGCTTGCAGCGGTTTTCCCGCACATGACCGGTCTGGGTGGCGATGCCCTGTGGATGATCCACGACAGCAAGGTGCGCACCATCGTGGGGATCGGCCAGGCCGGGCAGCGGTTGCCTGAGGGCGGATCCATCACCGTGCGAGGTCCGGCTTCGGTGGCCAGCACCGCGGGCGCGATGGCGAGCTGGAAGACCGCAGCAGACATCAGTCGTCATGAGTGGGGCTCCAGGCTGGGCTGGGCTGATCTGTTGGTAGACGCAGCGAGCGTGGCCGATGCCGGTGTCGTGGTTTCGCAATCGCAATTGTTCTGGCAAACCCTGCGCCAGCCGCTGATCGAGCAATTGCCGGACCTGCATCACCTGTGCAAGACCGACGGGCGCTGGCTGCGCGAGGGCGATAACCTGCGCCAGCCCGAGCTCGCCAACACCCTTCGCCATCTGGCGAAACACGGCGTCGAGGATTTCTACCACGGCGAACTGGCTGAGGCTTTCGGGGCTGCGTTCGATCGCCTTGGGTGCGGCTTGACCGCTGCCGATCTGGCCGCGACCCGCGCCCCTGAAGTCGCACCGATTTCGGTGCGTTACCGCGATGGACGACTCTACAATGTCGCGCCGCCGTGCCAAGGCCTTTACACGTTGCAGGCCATGGCCGCGCTGCAACACAAGCCGCTGGCGCAAGTCGGCAACGGCAGCGCGCTGTACTATCACTATCTGGTCGAAGCCATCAAGCAGGGGTTGCTGCGGCGCAATGCGCAGTTGTGCGATCCGCTGAGCAAGCCCTGGGATTTTGCCGCCAGTCTCGAAAGCGCGCAGATTCAAGCCTATGCCGATGCCATCGACGACCAGCGTGCTGCACCCTGGACCGAGCCGGGGCGCCCGGCCGATACCGTCTGGATGGCCGCGACCGATGCTCAGGGGCGTACGGCCTGCCTGATCCAGAGCCTGTTTCATGACTTCGGCTCGGGCTGCGTTCTGGGTGACACCGGCGTGCTGTGGCAGAACCGCGCTGCCGGCTTCAACGCGAATCCCGGGCACGTCAATGGCTGGGCTCCCGGCAAGCGTCCGGCGCACACGCTCAATCCGTCCTGCTATCTGGCTGACGATGGCCGACGCTGGTTCTTCGGCACCCAGGGGGGCGATGGTCAACCGCAGACCCAGATGGTCCTGGCGACCCAACTGATCGACTATCAGCAGCCCATTGACCAGGCCCTGCAAACCCCGCGCTTTTTGTTGGGGCGCAGTTTTTTCGACAGCACGGACAATCTAAAGCTGGAAGGCGACATGGCTGCCACCACGATTGAGGGCCTTGGGATGCTGGGGCATGAGGTGGAAATCATCCCGGCCCGCAGCCCCATGACCGGCCACGCCGGGATCATCGCCATCGATGCCGATGGCCTGCGCAGAGCCATGCATGACCCACGGGGCGAGGGCGCGGGCCTGGGTCAGGCGGGCTGAGCCGTGAGCGGGGCATTTGCCGGGTTCATGCCGCTGGCGGATAATGCCGCCGATTGCCCGCCATCCGCAGCCTTGCGTATTGGCCTGAGGCTTTCTGGACAACAGAGGAATGGATGGGCTTGAGCACTGTCACCGCCAAACAGCTTGAAGTGCAACGCATCGTCGATGCACTGTTCAAGGCTATCGCCCAGCATCGCCTGCCGCCTGGCACTCGATTGGTAGAAGCACACATTGTCGAAACCCTGCAGGCCAACCGCAATCATGTGCAGGTGGCGTTGCAGCGGCTGGCGATGCAAAAGGTGGTGACCATCGAAGCCAATCGCGGCGCCATGGTTGCTCAGCCGACGGCAAAGGAAGCGCGGGATATCTTCAGCGCGCGTCGCGCCATCGAGCGGGCGATCGTCGAGGCCATCACCCCGGCAGTGATGCGCAAACACCGGCAGCGCATCGCCCGGCACATGAACAACGAACGCAAAGCCACCAACGACACCGATCGACGTGCCATCGTCCGCGAGCTGAGCGAGTTTCACCTGCTGCTCGGCGAGATCAGTGGCAATGCCGTGCTGAGCGATATCCTCGCCAACCTGATGGTGCGCAGTTCATTGATCGTCGCGCTGTACCAGCGCAATGACGTGCCATCCTGCGCCTCGGATGAACATCAGGAGATCATTACCGCGCTGGAAAATGGCGACAATGAAAGAGCCGTCGCCGTCATGCTCGAACACCTGGATGAACTGGAAGGGCAGTTGGCCCTGGAAGAAAGCGTGCCCGAGGAATTCAACCTCAAGCAGGCGTTGATCGATTAAGCACTCGGCTTCAGCAACGTTCCCGCCGGCCGGCTGAACGTCTGAAGCCCTCCCTTGAAGCCCATGACCGGTGCGCATATTTCAGCGATGACCGCCGCCGGCGAGGGCGCGTCGAACACAATGAAATCGGCGCGGCAGCCTGGCAGCAGGCCGTAATCGGATAACCTCAGCATACGCGCCGCCTCGCTGGATACCCACGCCAGGCATTGCCGCAGTTGCGCCGCCGTGCCCATCTGGCTGACGTTGGCGAACAGGTTGGCCTGGCGGATCAACGAGGCGTCGCCATAGGGCGTGAACGGGTTGCCGATGTTGTTGGTAGACACCGAACAGGTCACGCCGCAAGCGTGCAGATGCGCCAGTGGCGCCAGTCCTCTGGGTTTGTTGTGAAACGCCTCGCGACCCATCAGGAACAGATCGGTGCTGGGCAGGCAAGTCACCTGCACGCCCGCTTGCGCCAGGTGCAGGCCAAGCACCGTCAGGGGTTCCCGGGGCAAGGTCGACAACTTGGTCGCGTGGCCGACGGTGACGCGTCCGCCCCAGCCATGCAGCTGCGTGCAGCGTGCCACCTCCATGACGGTCATGCCTTCGGGATTCAGGTCGAAATCCAGGTGCAGGTCCAGGTCGCAGTCGTAGCGCACCGCCAGTTCGAACAGGCGCCGGATCTGCCCGTTCGGGTCACTGTCCATATAGGGGCAGCCGCCGAGTACGCTGGCGCCGCTTTCCAGTGCCTGGCACAGCAGCGCTTCAGTCCCCGGATTGTTCAGTAAACCCTCCTGGGGGAACACGCAGATTTCCAGGCTGATGGCCCAGGCATAATCGGCTTGCAAGCGGCGAATGGCATTGAACCCGGTCAGGCCAATCTGCGGGTCCAGCTCGACATGGGTCCGGATATGCGTCGTGCCTTGGACAATCGCCTTGTCCAGTACCCGGGCACCGCGCCGATAGACATCGTCTTCAGTGAATTCGGCTTTTGCTGCCCGGGTTTGCGCCACGGCTTCAGACAGCGTGCCTTCGTGCAGCTGGCAGCGTTGCATGATGCAGGCCTTGTCCAGGTGCAAGTGGGTTTCGATCAGGCCCGGCATCATCAATTGGCCCTGCAGGTCAAGGGTTTGCCAATGGCGTGTGTCCTTACTGAAGGCGGCGACGAAGTAGCCGTTCTCGACATGAAGCTCGCTATTGGCGCGCTCGTCAGGCAGCCGGGCATTGATGACTTTCAAGGCGCTCATGCGACGGCTCCTTCACCCAGGTAAGCGGCAGCCAACGCCTGATCGTCGCGCAATTCTGCGGCGCTGGCGGCTTTGACAATGCTCCCGGTTTCCAGCACATAGGCGCGATCCGCCACCTGAAGGGCCAGGTTGGCCATTTGATCCACCAGCAGGATGGTCACGCCTTCGTCGCGCAGTGCGGCCAGTGCGTCGTACAACTCGCCGATCATGGCCGGTGACAAGCCCAGTGAAGGTTCATCCAGCAACAGGACTTTTGGCTTGGCCATCAGGCCGCGACCCACCGCGACCATTTGTTGTTCGCCACCGGAAAGCAGCCCGGCCGGGTTGTCGATGCGGTCTCGAAGGCGCGGGAAGCGCTTGAGGATCGCCTCGATTTCCGCGTCGGCGTCGAAGGCTTCGCGGCGTGAATACCCACCCAGCAACAGGTTGTCGCGCACACTCAGGTAAGGGAATACCTGGCGGCCTTCGGGTACCAGCGCCAGGCCTTTTGCCGCGACGGTGCTGGCGTTGGCCTGTTCGATGTTTTCGTTGTCCAGCAGGATGCTGCCGCTGCTGGCGCGATGCAGGCCTGCCAGGCACTGCAGGATGCTCGATTTGCCCGCGCCGTTGGCGCCGAGAATCGCCACCAGCTCGCCGGGATTGACCAGCAGGTTGACCTTGTCGACCACCGCTGACGCGCCATAGTCGATGACCAGGTCCTTGACGAACAGGCGCGCATCGCGGCTGCCATTCCAGGCCTGTTCGCGCGGCGTGGCCTGATACTCGGTGCCGCCCAGGTACGCGGCGATCACCTGCTGGTTGCGGCGGATTTCAGCCGGCGGCCCGGCGGCGATTGGCTTGCCCGCATCGAGTACCAGCAGGTGCTCGGACACCGACATGACCAGCGCCATGTCGTGCTCGACCAGAATCACCGTGAGGCCAAAATCCGCCAGCTTGCGCAGCAGAACGGCCAGATCATCGGTGTCGCGGCGGCTCAGACCCGCTGCCGGTTCATCCAGCAACAGGACCGCAGGCGCGGTGGCCAGTGCCCGGGCGATTTCCACCAGGCGGCGATCCACATGGGGCAAGTCCTCGGCGGCAATGTTCACCTCGCCGCGGTAGCCCACCAGTGCCAGCAGATCCAGCGCCAGGCTTCGCTGCTCGTCGGTGGCAAGGCTGAACGGCAGGCCCAGGCGACCCTTCTGCATCGCGACCAGCAGATTGTCCAGCACCGACATTTCGCCGAACAGCAGGGTGGTCTGATAGGTGCGGGCGATGCCGGCCCGGGCGCCTTTCCAGGCCGGCAGGCCCGCCAATGGCTGTTGCAATTCGATCTGGCCGCTGTCCGGCACATAGAACCCGCTGATCATGTTGAGCACGGTGGTTTTACCCGCGCCGTTGGGGCCGATGATGCTGGTGATGCTGCCGGCAGGTGCATGCAGGCTGACATGCTGCGCGGCCTGCACGCCGCCGAAGCGAATGCCTATGTCACTGACCCGCAAGCCTGAAGACGGGCCACGACTGCGCAAATGCGCGGCGATGCGTTGCTGATCGATGCGCGTCGGTGGCAGCAAGCGAGGCGGTTTGATCCAGCGTCGGGCGAGGGCGCCGAGCAGGCCGTTGGGCGCGATCCAGAGCACCAATAGCAGGAGCACGGAAAAGATCAGCAGGCGGTACTCGGCAAAGTCGGACAGCAGTTCCGGCACCAGCACGATCAGCAGTGCGCCAATCAACGGTCCGAACAGCATGCCGCTGCCGCCGACGATCACGGCCAGGACAAACAGAATGGATTGGGAGAACGGGAAGGATTCAGGGTTGATGAACATCAGCAATGGCGCGAGCAAGCCACCCGCCAGCCCGGTCAATGCCGCCGACAAGGCAAACGCCAGGGTTTTGCTGATGACCGGATTGAAGCCCAGTGAGCGGGCGGCAATCTCCGAGGCTTTCACCGCGCGCATGGCCTTGCCCCAACTGCTGTGGCTCAGGCGCTGGTAAAACAGCAGGGCGCCTATCATCAACGCACCGGCCAACAGGGCGAGGACAGTCGCCGGATCAAGGCCGGCGAATTCCGGCAGCGGGATACCCATCAAGCCGTTGGAACCGCCCGTAACGTCCCGCCATTCGATCAGGCTGTGATGCACCACAAAACTGAAGGCGATGGTGATCATCGCCAAGTACGGGCCGCTGACCCGAAGGGCGGGAATCGCCAACAGCGCGCCAACCAGTCCGGCTACCGCACTGGCCGTGGGCAGGGCCAGCCACAACGGCCAGCCCGCCAGGGTCAGCAGTGCCGATACATAGGCACCGATGGCGTAGAAGGCGATATGCCCGAAGGAAATCTGCCCACTGAGGCCGATCAGGATATTGAGGCCCACACCGACCACCGCCGCCAGGGCGCAGAGGGTGAAAACCAGCAGCGAGTAGCTGTCCAGCGTGAACGCCAGTACGCCGCAGACGATCGCGAGCAAGGCAATGAAGACCGGTGCGGCCAGGGGGTTGAAGTTCTTCATACTTTCACCAATGCCTGGCTGCCGAACAGACCGTTGGGACGAATCGCCAGCGCGACAATGACCAGCGCAAACGTGAATATCTGGGTGAAGGCGGAGCCGAAATACAACGTGATCAATGCTTCAGTCAGGCCGAACAGCAGCCCCGCCGTGAACACACCGCCCGCGCTGGTGATACCGCCGAGAATGGCCACCGCGAACGCCTTGAGGCCGAACAACATGCCCATTTCCGCATTGACGCTGAACAGCGGCGCAATCAATAAACCCGCCACGCCGGCGAATAACGTGGAGACAGCAAAGGCGATGGCGACCACACGATTGACGTTGATCCCCATCAGCATCGCTGCGCGGGGATTCTGCACGCAGGCTTCCAGCACCTTGCCCAGCCGGGTGTAGCGCCGCACCAGATACAGCGCCAGGGCAATGGCCGCGCCTGCCAGCGGAATCAGCAATTGCAGTGCGCCCACGTTGCTGCCAAACAGCTCGATGTTCAGATTGACCAGGCTGCTTTCAAATTGGCGCGGCTCCTTGCCGAAGGTAAACAGCGCCAGGTTATCCACCAGGATGCCTCCCGCCACCGTTGCCATCAGCCAGGCCTGTGAGCCGCGACTGTGGAAGGGCCGTACCAGCCAGCGTTCGATCACCAGGCCGTACAGCCCGCAGAGGAGCAGCGTCAGCGGCAGGGCCAGCCACAGCGACCAGCCCCAGTTGATGCAGAGGGTGTAGCCCAGCACGGCGCCGACCATCATGGCGCTGCCTTGGGCAAAGTTGACGGTGCGCGAGACGACGTAGGTCAGGTGAAAACCCAACGCCAGCAACGCGTACATGCTGCCGAGGCCGAGGCCGGTGATGATGGCGGCGGTGAACATGGCTTACTCCTCAGGCTTGAGCGGCACGATCTGGTCGTTGACGACGTGGGTGAACAGATAGTCGTCCGGCCCCAGCGCGTCATGCTTGGATGGGGTAAACGGTTGCGTGTAGTGCTTGATCAAGCCGTCGTATTCGTTGATGGCGTAGAACCCGTCGCGTACGGCCTTGCCGTCGGTACTGCCGGCTTTTTCGATGGCCTGGGCGGTGAGATGCAGCGCGTCGTAGGCATTGGCAATGCCCACTGCCGGCGTGACGTCAGCCAGCGTCTTGATCTGCGGGTATGCCGTTTTCAACGCAGCCAACAGGGCATCGCCCTTGGCGCCATTGTTCTCGGTGAACACGTAGGTCTGGATGAAATGCACGCGAGAGGCGTTCGGCCCCGCCAATTCGCCAAAGCGTCCACCGGCCGGCCCCCAGTGAGAAACGACCGGCACGTCCCAGCCCATGCGGTCCAGGGACTTGACCACCTGTGCCGAGGGACTGACGTTACCGACCAGCAGCAGGGTGTCCGCACCGGCGTTTTTCAATCGGGTCAGTTGCGGCACTACGTCGAGATCGCTGTCCTGGATACGCTCGACACCAGCGTTGGGCATGCCGCGTTTTTCCAGGGCGCGCTTGAATCCAGCCTCGTTGGACTCGCCCCATGGATTGTTGATGAGGATCATCCCCGGCTTCTTCATGCCGTTGTCGACGCCGTACTTCACCAGTGCCTCATCCACCAGTTCATCGACGGCGGAAACCCGGAACACGTAGTTATCGGCTGCGCCGTTCTCGGTGATTTTCGTACCGGCGGCCCAGATGCCCATGAACGGTACTTTCATCTGGTTGACCAGCGGCACGATGGCCAGGGAAACCGGTGTATCAAGACCGCCAAACAGCACCGCGACCTTTTCCCGCTGGACCAGTTCGCGAGCGGCGAGGATGCCCTTGGACGGGTTGCTTTCGTCGTCACGCCGCACCAGCTCCAGCGGACGCCCCAGCACGCCGCCGCTGGCGTTGACCTCATTGATGGCCATGGTCAAGCCCCGAGTCAGGGCTTCGCCGGATTTGGCCGACTGGCCCGAAAGCGCGGCTACCAGACCGACTTTGATCGGCGGCTCGGACGCTTGCGCGCCACCGAAAACAGCCATGTTGAGCGTGACTGCCGCAGCCACGGGAAACAGCAGACGTTGCAGGTTTGGAAGCCGGGTGGCCATGGTTGATTCTCCTGATTGCTAGCAGTTGCATAATTATTGCTAGCAAGTAGGATGCCAGTCGCAGCAGCCCTTGAAATAGGGTGGTTTTGCAGGGGCTGGCAGAGTTTTTCGCGCCAAAAGAAGGCGGCTTGCACCATGCAAAGGCGTCCGAATCAACCGGGTATTCCTAGAGTCAGGAGTTTTAGCGATGTCTGAAATGAATAAAGATGTACAGATTGTTAGCAATTTTCTCGAGGCTTCCATGGCCCCGGATCCCGTCCGGGCGGCGACGTTCATGAGTGCCGATGTAAAGATCACCTTCACCGGCGGCCGGGCCATGCCCGATCCACTGGCGATCACGGCGTTCAATGGCTCACGCTACGCCTGGGTCAAGAAAGCCATGGGAAACTTCGACTGGATGGACCGGGGCGACCATACCGTGGTGTATTCCAATGGCACACTGTTCGGCCAATGGCCGGATGGCCGCTGCTTTTCGGGCAATCGTTATCTGGACCGCTTCGAAGTGCGCGATGGCAAGATCACCCATATGGACGTCTGGAACGACAGTGCGGAATGGCTGCTGGCACCGGAGATTGCCAAGGAATGAAAGGGCACTTTGTTGTTGCGCACAGTTGAGCCAGGGTTCAGCGCGAACGAAAAGTTGGGGG
>NZ_RCOB01000170.1:3660-10023 GCF_004307665.1 Pseudomonas sp. Sample_16 | reverse complement strand
CCTACCTAGCAAAACTGCTACTTTTCTATCGAAACAGTATTCGCCCCTGATGGAAAAGAAAAGGCTCACCATCCTGGCTCTTTTGAAAGAATAAGCAGAGAAAAAGACCCACTTCTCGGTACCGCAGGGCTGGCCAGTAGCAAGGCCCGCCCATTAGTAGAGCGTCCACTCGGCTTCATCGCTACTGCGGTCTCAATTGGCTCTGCAATTGTCACCATGATACGACGAGCTCACTATTTTACTATCGACGATTTCGAAGGTCGTTACGCAAGACAAGGTTACGATCGTCGGCGGATACCCCCCATAACCTCGAGTATAAACCGTGTCGCCGGAAAGGGTCGATTGATAGATGGGTTCTGCCCCTGGAAGCATCACTGATTGATTATGATTATAAGTCAAGAAACGGTGCCCCTGGGACTCATAGACTTCGTCTGGCGGCCCCCAGCGTCGGATTAGGCTCAATTCCTCGATGCCTTGTAGGGCACTCAACATGTTCTGATATTTGGCCTCCGCGGCACAAGCAGACAGTAATAGCCCTATGAGGGCGAGCAGCAGCTGTTTCATTTCAGTCTCCCTTCACGCTCCACTTCAGCAGCTACGAATGCAGTGGCGCAACCGTGCGTTGCTCAGATAAGGTGCGCACCTACTGCAGCCCAAGCCAATTTATGGGCTCTTGCTGTACGTCATTAGTTTAATCCACTGCCCACAGTGCGGCTGCCAGTCCGATGTAGTATGCCTCTGAAGTCATTCAGAGAGCAGTCTTAGGTGTATGCCCTCTGGGCGAGGCGCTTGAGCTCATTGCTCTCTTGATGCTGGGCCGGCTATTCTCTAGAGGGTGACCGCTTTTTATCCCGCCTCGAATCGGCTAATGAGCGTCGCCAATGAACTAAAACTTACGCGTTGAGTGTTGAATAAAAGGCCGATGATGACCAAAGATGAATTGCGAACTGAACTGCTTCGCCAAGTGCAGCATTTTCAAGAGATCGAAGGCGGCGAATTAAAGACCTATGCCGCCCAGCTTCCACCCGACCGAAAAACATGGAAAAAAAAGCCCAGCGAACAAGCGCAATTGTTTCAGAAAGAGTTTGCGGAAGCAGAACGCTCATGAAATGCATGAAAGATGCGGCTTAGCTTCCGACGCCTGAGGCTAATATAACATTGAAGGTTGTGGCCGTATTCAATGAAGTCAGTGCGGCTGGTGTGCTTCTTTGCAAGAACAATCTAGGGAGGGTTGATGCTTGATCTCGATAAACGCGATCGATTTTGCGAGCATTATGGAAATAAAGGCAGGCATGCGGTATCACGCGCGGGCTCACCTCCTAAGCCAATTCAATATCTCGGAAGTTGCCATATCTTTGACCTTGCCCCCCCCTGTGGGTTGAACTGCAACATACCTATAGGGCGTTACCCTCCCCCAGAGCAGGATCGCCCTACAGAAATATTGTGTTGTGCGTTGCTAATCTCTCATACGTCAGGATGATAGACGTAGCTCAGCAATAAAATAGTATAGCGTTATCAGTGAGGAGCAAGAGGCTGACATTTATCAGAGCAATAAATTTTAAGGGTACACATTATTGACTGTAGCTATATCGAACGCTAACCCACGGTGACGTTGATGAAGAGAGGTGCCGGCGATGAGGGTAATTATCCCACTGGTTTTAGTAGCGCATACCGCTGCTGCAGCAACATCCGTGGATCTCGCAGTTCAAGGGACAGTCTCTCCTCCCTCCTGTTCGATTGCCCTAAGCGGTAACTTGAACATAGTTTTGGGGACAATTCCTTCGGGCGCACTGAATCAAACCGTTAGTACAAGCCTCGCTGACGTCCCGGCAGGCGACCTCAAAATTGGTTGTGCCGGCCCTACCTTGGTTGGATTATCCGCGGTAGATAATGTTCACCCCACAACCTACTTCCCCGTTGCTCAGGATGCCAAATATTTTGGACTGGGCACTGATAGCGACGGCCACAACGTTGGCAATTATCAAATTTATTTAGATAACCCTAGTATCGACAGCGCGCAAGGTTATATGACAATGTCCTCGAACAGTGGAAGCACTTGGTTTTCTGTGAGCGGCGCCAACAACGCCACCTTAGTCAGGGCCTCGCCCACTACAATCTCATCGTGGAGCAAAGTGGCCGCTGGATCTCCTCCATCATTGCTGACTACAGTATCTGTTCCAATGGTCATTAGGCCCATGATTGCGCCCAAAAACAGTATTAACACAACTGTACAGATTGAGCTGAGCGGCTCCGCGACGCTTGAGCTTCTTTATCTATGATTGCTGAGTGCTCTCGAGCCGCGCGTTGCGTTCATTGACTGCATTTTTATATTCACAGTTAAAGTCATAATCGAGCGTGACTCAAATGAGAGAGAGTTTGTACCCTTACACATTAAGCATGCGCGACATAACTCAGTGAATTCAGCAAAGTGTCAGCAGAAGGCAAACCGAGGCTGAGCCGCTGATTGACTAAGAGTAGTCAGGCGACGGCATCAGCCTTTTAACATTATTTAAATCTGTGTACAATTTCTACGACACTCTTAGCATTCAGTTTTCGTAGAGATCGGGTTTTGAAAGTGCTGACCGTTTTATCGCTTAACTGCATCCGTTCAGCGACCTGCATATTGCTCATCCCTTCAGATAACAATTGAAGAACCTGGCGTTCACGCACTGACAACCCCCTCATTGGATCGTCAACACTTTGGGCTCGCTCTCGCTCGACCCAGTCAGGATAAAATGTCTCCCCATTTCGTACACGCAATAACGCCATGGACAAAGCGCTGACCTCCTGCGCCTTGCTAACGAATCCATGGGCTCCCGCCAAAGCGCAGTTCATGATTGATAGTCGCGAAGTGTGGGCCGAAAAAACCAATGTTTTAATTGGTAACGCCAGCTGCTTTATATGCTCGAGAACCACCAAACCACTTAATGTGGGAAGATCCAATTCAGTGATCATCAGGTCGGGTTCATGCTGATGAATATACCGAATCGCCTCTCTTCCATCGCGAGCCTCTGCGATCCGCTCCAGACCATGTCGTGATAAACAAGTATGTAGTGCCAGCCGGATAAGCGGGTGTTCATCTACTATGAGCACCTTGTTGTTAGTGGGTTTGCGCCGGGACTTACTGGCGCTTGATTCACTTAAAGTATTACACGACTTGTCCATGTTTTACTCGCTAAGTAATTATTGTTGGAGGCCGGTAGCCATTAGTACCGGGTCTGAATTTATTTGCCCTAGACAGAGAAGAGCAATGTTGTGCGATGAAAGCATATTTATCTACTCCAGCATACGCGCTTTGGATGGGTCATGACTGTAGGGATTTCCCGCAGATGGCTTGATGACTATCAAAACTGACAGGACACCTAGTACCTCACCGGCTCAGCGCTGACTCTATTTGCAGTATTTACCTACAGAATTGGATTCTAGGCTGCGGGTTTAATGCGCACCGACGCGGCGGTCAGTCTAGAGACGCTGAACAGCAGTCATGAATCAAGCGTTACCACGGCGGATGATATAAAAAGACGCTTAATGAGGTTACTACGTGAACGACGAGCCAAAACTGGTTTCACGCGAGGCCATGCTGAAGGCCTTGGAGGAGCAAAAAAAAATATTTTTTGCCGCTGGACACTCAATTCAGCAGATTCAGGCAGGGATCAGTGGGCTAACCGGGCATAGCATTCCTGATGCCCATTACCTTCGGTTACGAAAGGAGCGTGCCAAACTTGCGCCCGCTTTACGTAGACTGGCGCAAGCAGGTAAAACACTCAGCGCGGCGGCGCTGACGCTGAATATGAAAACCGCTCGAGCGCAAATAATCGCCCGAGAAAATGCCATTCAGTTCCCCGTCGAGGGATTTCGCTCTGAATAGCACAAGCCGTGCGTCGGCGCGAAAGGCGCTAGCTGACTTTACCTCGCCAAGGGAGCGATGAGCTTTCAGTGTTATCTCAGATACACCTGCAGTTGTAATAGGATAGAAAAAGTCCGTCATGATATGCGATAGAGCGCCGCTTCCCGCTGCCACTACAAATCCTCAATTAACGGTTGGTGCTACTCGTTTCTTCTGAGCAAGCATCACATGCGTTTTACTCTCGATAGCGAATCAGCTTGCTCTAAGCTGTGGCCGGTCTTGGCAAAGCTGCAAGGAAGTGCAAGCGACAGCGCAACTCCGAGCTGCTCAAATTCAAGCCCTGGACAGGAACACTAGGTTCATCCCTACAAGCGCTGCGCTTTCCGCCTACAGGCTTAAAGCAAATTAACTAATAGAATCGATCCCCTGAGAAAGCTAGCGGTGCGGGCGGTGCCCGATTTTTAAAGGTGGGCGCTTCTTTTTTCCAGGGCCCGCTCGCTAGCTTTCTCCCAGAATGCCCATGTTTTTTTTCAGCTAGGATCCAATCAGCGCAACCACAATACGTTGTACTTAAGGTTGCTGCGTACGTCCTGATCGTTTAACTGGTTGCACTCGGAAGGATACCAGCTCTCTCTGATGCATGGGAGGTATTTTGGCCGAGCGCTATTTGGTACGCGGATGGACTTGTCGGCCTCGGCCGAGTAGTTAGAAAGCAGTACTATCTCCCTACAGGGTATTAGGCGCTTCCTTACAGTGCAAGCCGCTGAACTATGGCGCAATGCATGAGCTGCCGCCTCGCTCACCACGCTGATTCTTTCTGAATGGTGCGCCACTTCAAGATATTAAAAGAGGACTTTCCCGTGAAAAAGCTCCTGCTAGTGCCCTTTGTCACATTGATCCATCCGGTTTTAGCGGCAACCTCGGTCGACATGCAGGTGCTCGGAACCATCAACCCACCATCATGCGACCTTACGATAACCAGTGGCGGAAATTTTTCTTTGGGCACGGCAATTGTTTTACACCAAGCGGGAGTACCCAACTGCCTACCAGCACAGCATTGCAAATGAATATCGCTTGTCAAAATCCGACCCTGGTAGGGTTCAAAGCACTGGATAACCGAGCTAATACAGTTGTCGTATCCAACAATTTCAACTTTGGGTTGGGTCTCGACGGAGGTGGTAATAAAATCGGCGACTACATTCTGGAAATTTTGAACGTTAATATAGACGGCAGCGCTGGTGCTTTAAAATATAAGACCACAACTACTTGGAATAATGCCGGCGGCGCAGGTGGTGGTGGAAAGCTAATCCCCTATGGCGTTCGGCCAGATATTTTTTCTCTCGGGTCCACGAGCACCACCCAAAACAACCCAGTAGCATTTACCACTGCCTCTTATGACCTCGCTGCGACAGCAACGATTGCTCCAAAAAACACGTTAGATGCAAATAGTGATATTAGTTTAGATGGCGCCGCCACTGTGGAGTTAATTTATTTGTAATTTGACACATGCGTTAGGGTAATAAATGTTACTGAAAGCGACGGCGCGAAACAACCGCTAGGAGCGGTTGGCAGCTGATTTATCGCCCGGCAGCTCAGGTCCCTAGCCAGCTCATCAATGCTGCCAGCCGTTAGTCCCCGGGAAGCCTTAAATCGCTCCAGGTCGTTGCGCGCACCGGAGCACAGGAAGATTTTGTGATACTAGATTCGCCCCTACCACTAAATAGTTATAGTACATTGGCCTATTCTTTCTTAGGGAACGGTCCTTCACCGACACGATAAGGATGTCTGGCCGCAGATAAACAGCGACTTATCGACCCTAGGGACAGCACCCACCAAAAAATTAATGGTTTTTTACAAATGAAGGTTTTCCCTACTTACAGCGATCCGGCCCTTGAGTTAGATTCACATTGAGAGCTAAGCGCGCACGCTTGAAGCTGAGAAAGAACTTAGCGTCAGAATGCGCGCCCTTTCGAGCACCAGTAGTGACAGTGCACTTTGCCCACATCTCTTGCCCTGGGAGCTGTGGGTTTTTTTCTTTGAAGCCAGCTTAACTTGGGAGACGGCTTTACTCTCGCTTCCCGGAGCTACCCATCGTACAAGCGACATTGCGGGATTTCCTTACAGACAGATTAGTGAGTTAGGTCGAATATGCCGCGCTGAACGTGTTCGCAGCTTATAGGGGCGAACATCAGCGCCTGATGGGAGGTTCATAAATGGTGTCAACCAAAATGCGAAGCGCGTGGATAGCGGTAATTGTGTCGTTGATGATCACAGGGTTCGCTCATGCGGATCTTGCAAAAGGTACTCGCGCGATAATTCCGGCCGAAGTGCCCCTGTGCAATATTCTCAGCATCGATGCGGAAATGACGTTACTGGATGCAGGTATTTCAAAAGCAGTCAAAGGTTGCACACTAAATACCAAGCCTCAAGATGCGGTTCTTTTGATGAACTATGAGAGTTTAAAAATGGGCAAATATAGCCGGTGGTACCTTCTCGACACGGAGGAAGAAACGTTC
>NZ_RCOB01000170.1:0-3560 GCF_004307665.1 Pseudomonas sp. Sample_16 | reverse complement strand
GCCTATCTGCGACCCGTATCTTGTTAGCAAGCGCAGTTCACTGCCAATTTAAGTTTGTGCCGAGCCGTCCTAGGTCAAAGTTTGACGACTTCTGGCCCAAAATGCTGGCTGGGTTGCATCCTGACCAATATTGATGTTTTTGGGGTGAGCGCAATCCCCTTACAAAGCATTAGGGGCTTCCCTACAGAAAATGGATTTAGGTTATGGATTAATACGACGTACCTCTCCATTTAGTTGTGCAGGAGTGGCCGCTACGATTGGCGCATATTAGAGCCCCGTGGGAGGCTTTTAAATGAAAAAGTTTCTGTTAGCACCATTCGCGTTATTGATGCATTCTGCTTTAGCGGCAACAACAACTGGTTTGAGCGTTACCGGCATTATCGACCCGCCATCTTGCGACGTTTCGATGGTGGGAAGCGATTTTTCTTATGGAACATCAATTCTTCTAAATCCGACTGGAAACACTGCGCTAGGTGTTAGTGCCCCGCAAACATTGAACATTACGTGCGCTGGACTCGTGTTGGTAGGAATTCGAGGAACCGATAACAGAGCAGGAACAAATGTTACCTCGATTAACCCTAATGCATACGGATTGGGGCTTGACGGAGGAAACAATAAAATTGGCGATTATACACTGAATTACTCAAATGTTTCGCTGAATGGTGGCACTGGTTTTATGGTTTGGAGCACAGATGGTGGGACGACATGGGCTGGCGGAAATGGAGGCGGGACCATCAACACCTACGCTGCTCAGGCCATAACCTACGGCCTTAAGGCAACGTCAGGCGCGGGGCAGCCTGTTCCGATGACGAGCGCCTCTTTTAATCTAGCTGTTACTCCGACTATTGCACCCAAAAGCACATTAGATGCGAGCAACACCATTCAACTGGATGGCTCCGCCACCATTGCGCTGGTGTACCTTTAATGCGCCCTATATAGGCGCGGAAATACTGGGTTGCTCAAGCAAGTGACTGAAGAATATCAGAAATTATCGAGGCCTGGTCATTCTAGTCACTTGCGCTCAATCGTGTGGTTAGCTTACGTTTGGACGACGGCCATCAAGCCGGCATTCAACTATATTTTTTGCAATTCGCTGTTTGCGCACATGATCAGTAAGATGCGCCAGCGCCAGAAGTGCAAGCGACGCCCCGTTAGACGTCCGGGGAATCTCACAGGCTATTCTTCTAAAACAGACAGTCGATGCGCACCTTACGCTTTTGGCGAAAAACGAAGTTGAGCTGCCAAGCAAAAGATTTGGCGCTCTATCTTCGGAAGCGAACTTCCGATTGAGCTGAATGTTTCACGTCTGCTTAATCGCTTTCGTATCGCTGATGTTCCTCCGAGAAACAATACCAAACCAAAGCGGCCCGTATCGGGTTACTTAAAGCCCCCGAGCCCAAACTTAAACCTTGCTCACCTTGCACTGAGCCTTTTTAATGACCCGAGGACATAAGATTGGCTTTCAATCGACCACCCTATTTCATGCTCAGAATCCGTTCAATTTTTTGCTGCGTCACCTCATGAGCAAGGTTCTGATTCGTTTGAGAGGACTGATCGCTTGCGAGTTGGATGTTCAGTTAAGGCGCAAGGTTGGGTTATCTATCACCAATAAAATATTGTGCTTTTTGATCGTTATCGCCATGCTGACAGGCATCCTGGAAACCGAAAAAATCGTTACGGCTGGTCGAGAGCCGTGGTTTAAAGCGGCCGAGCTTGGATTCGCCATGGTTTTCTCCATTGAATATGTCCTGCGCGTATGGACGTGCGTAGAAAACCCTAAATACAGAACTCGATTTCATTATGTTTTTAGCCCGATTGCCATGCTAGAACTAGCCATTGTGCTGGCGAGCTGGCTTGTCGCGTTAGGCTCGACAGGCTATCTCGTGCGCGGGTCGCGGTTGATAAGAATTTCCCTTATCGCTAAATTGGGACGTTACTCAAAGGCTTTACATAACATCCGCCTCGCTATTCGTGCTAGAAAAGAAGAGCTGTTAATTAGTTTATGCGCTGCGATACTCCTAATGTTAGTTTCATCGATGGCGCTTTATATTGTGGAAAGCGACATTCAGCCGGAGCACTTTGGTAGTATTCCGAGGGCCATGTGGTGGTCCGTTGTCACGCTCACCACCGTGGGGTATGGCGATGTTTATCCCGTCACCACCATCGGTCGGATATTGGCTGCCATTACAGCGATCAGCGGTATCGGCCTAATCGCCTTGCCCACCAGTATATTGACCTCGGCCTTTAGCGAGGTCATACAAAAAAAGAAAATTGCCGATCTGAAATCTGACACTTTGTCAAAGCGTAAGTGACGAGTCTTTTCCCGCATTCGTCGCTTCTCATCTGGTTTTGGATTCAGCGCTACTCAAAGTCAGTGTGAAATATCGCATGCAGGCGACGCGTTTCGACTAGTAAATTAATTTCATTAACTCGTAAACCCGCAGGTCCGTGCTATTTATCCGGCACGCCGCAGCCTACTTCCACACTTAAGGAACACTCTTAAACAGGGTGATGCTTAATCAAGAGTCACTCCATTATGTTCTCCGGCTGTGCTTCAGCTACCGCTAGAATAAATCCTGAACAACCGGAAAGTTACGTTTGGCGACGATAGGGTTTATGTCTCGGACACCCCGCCGGTCAAGGGCTTCTGCACCAAGTACGAGCCAGCCCTAAAAAATAATTAAATTTGACCTCGATTGTGTGGACGACGAAAGCCTCAGTGCGAAGCGCGAGCGGCGGGTCAAATAAAGCATCAGCATGTCTACTCTGCGAGGGCTGCCCTGTATGGCCTGGGTTCAACACTGGCCGCATGGGTAATATTTTGAATTGAATGATGTTCCGGGACCGGGAGCCTTCAATGCAACCAATAAATAATAATTTTTAATTTATTCACCGAACCTATTGATAAGAAAGTGCCTCGCAGCTGCCCACTGTGTGTCAGGAGTGTTTGTGGTCTACGCTCATGTAGCATTAGCGGTATCGGCGTTACTGCATGTCATACCGGCTAGCAATTGATAGTGCTGTCAGTTGCATGGCTAAATGGCTACTAACAACTCATTTATAGCAGTGCTTGCTCAAGTTTCGATGCCGGATACTGTTGACAGCTATTCAGCAATTAATAATTAACATGTGTGCCGCATAAAATAATATTAATTTTGATGAGGTAAGACAAGTATGAACAATCAGCTCAATGATAGTTGCGCCGTCCTGGAGCCAGGCTTTTTCGAATATTTAGCCAGCTCACACTCTTGGCTGGGCGAATTTAATCCTTATTGCCTGCCCGCCGCATGACGATACGTATCCAATAATGTTGCGCCTACTCAAGCTTGATGGAGTGCGAAATGTTTGCCCTGTAACTTCAATGCATCAGCCTTGGACGTTACGTAAGTTACCATAATTAAATAAATTACTCCAGCCCTCTTCGTCTTGAGATTGCAGATGGTCGAGTTGTGACGAATAACAACGGTATGACCGTTTGCTATTGCACTTGGCTTTATCCCTATCTAATACGTCGCCTTACATCACGTATGTAAACGTCAGTATTTTCTATTAATGCGAGT
>NZ_RCOB01000165.1:0-10447 GCF_004307665.1 Pseudomonas sp. Sample_16 | reverse complement strand
ATGAAGCCGCAGATGGCGTAGCCGAGGATCATCGACGGACCGGCGGACTTCAGTACCCCGGCCGAGCCGAGGAACAAACCGGTACCAATCGCA
The DNA here is from genome assembly GCF_004307665.1 of Pseudomonas sp. Sample_16. Taxonomy (NCBI): domain Bacteria; kingdom Pseudomonadati; phylum Pseudomonadota; class Gammaproteobacteria; order Pseudomonadales; family Pseudomonadaceae; genus Pseudomonas; species Pseudomonas sp. Sample_16. The sequence goes on along the minus strand of NZ_RCOB01000165.1, from coordinate 10,354 downwards.
CCACCGAGGGCGATCAGTTGAATATGGCGATTTTTCAGGCCGCGTTTCAGCTCGCCTGAATGCGAGTTTTGTCCACTCATGAAAAGGGTCTCACGCAAGGTTTGATGATGTTCAGAAGACGTTGCTGCTCAGCAAAGGCGTTAAGCGGCACCGATCAAACCCCAGCGCAGGCACCAGGAGTTCAGCGTATTTACAACGGTCATGCGTCACCTGTTTGTTTTTATCTGTGACGAAATCGAACCCGACACGCTCGTGACGCGGCGGAGTGAACAAGGCGGATAGCCTTGAGGTTTGCGCAGATGCGCAGGAGGTCACAGGTAAAACGCGCGCATTGTACACCGCTAACCCCCTGCTGCCAGACCCGCTGGACAAGCGTGTCTATGGCCGGGATTGCCCGTGTCCGTCCCGAACGAGTCGGACGGCTGCAAATAAAGGATCAGACCCTTGCGGATCAGCGACAGGGACGAATAACCAAACGCCCCTTGCGGAGAAATGAAAACGGATTGCGGCGTTCATTGCGCCTCCTTTTTGTTATGCACCTGCACGACAGGCATGGCGCGCATCTGACCCTGCATGGCGTATTGAAACAAGCGGGCTAGAGCGGTGAAAGATGGATGCGAGGCAATGGCGCGTAAGAATTTTCTTACGAAACCAAGGGGAAGGCGATTTCATGGGGTTTACCCGTTGATTTCGTCATGAAATCTTTACAGGCTGTAATTTTGGCTTTCCACCTTGGGCAACTCTGTGCTGCATATGGCGCCATCGCGGGCAAGCCCACAGGGATCTGTGTTTTATTCACTGTTTTGTACCCGGCATAGAACGCTGTGGGAGTGGGCTTGCCCGCGATGAGGCCTTCAAAAACAGCACAGACATAAAGCCGGACGAAAAAAAACGCCAACCCGAAGGTTGGCGTTTTCACATGCAGCTTGTCGCCTGAAGCTTACCGCTGCTTCACTCCGGCTTGCGACGACCGAAGCCCGGGCGCTGACCCGAACCCGCTGGTGCACCACGGCGCTTGCCCGACGGCGTATCACCGTCGACCAGCTTGATCCCCGGACGCTTCGGCGCAGGCTTGGCCGGGCGCTTGGTGTCGGCCGGGCGATCCGCTACCGGCGTACCACGACCTTCGCCACGCTCGGTACGGCCATTGGCCGGACGCGGCGTACGCGGGCCGCGCTCACCGTCCTGACGGGCAGCAGGCTTGCGACCTGGGCGCTCGCCTTCGATCTGCGGCTCACGGCTTGCACGTGGTGCGGCAGGTGCAGCGGCCGCGCCAGTGGCTGGACGCAAAGTCCGCACGCGCTCGGTCTTGGCCATCGGCCGCGACGATTTACGCTGCATCCGGTCAAGCTTGTCTTTGCTCTTGGCGTTCATCTGCGGCATTGCGACCGGCGTCAGGCCAACCTCGGCACTCAAAATGTCGACTTCGTACTGGCTCATTTCGCGCCAGCGACCCATCGGCAGGTCGGAGTTGAGGAACACCGGGCCGAAACGCACGCGCTTCAGACGGCTGACCACCAGGCCCTGGGATTCCCACAGACGACGAACTTCACGGTTACGACCTTCCATTACCACGCAGTGATACCAGTGGTTGAAACCTTCACCACCGGGTGCCTGCTTGATATCGGTGAACTTGGCCGGGCCGTCCTCAAGGACAACGCCAGCCTTCAGGCGCTCGATCATCTCGTCGTCGACTTCGCCACGCACACGTACCGCGTATTCACGGTCCATTTCGTAGGAAGGGTGCATCAGGCGGTTGGCCAGCTCACCGTCGGTGGTAAACATCAGCAGACCGGTGGTGTTGATGTCCAGACGACCGATGTTGATCCAGCGGCCCTCTTTAGGGCGCGGCATCTTGTCGAACACGGTTGGGCGGCCTTCCGGGTCGACACGGGTGCAGATCTCGCCATCGGGCTTGTTGTACATGATCACGCGGCGGACCGACTCGGCAGCCTCTTCGCGCTTGATCACCTTGCCATCGATGGTGATGGCGTCGTGCATGTCGACACGCTGACCAAGGGTGGCGTCTTTGCCGTTGACCTTGATACGGCCGTGGCTGATCCAGGCTTCCACGTCACGGCGCGAGCCGACGCCGATACGGGCGAGGACTTTCTGCAGTTTTTCGCCTGCTGGGCCGATTTCCTGGTCGTCTTTCTGGTCTTTGATACTCATCTGGGCACCTCCCGGTGTGTTCTGAAAACTGGGTACTCGGGCGAAGGGATCGCCGAAGGGTCGCGAATCATACGCGCATGCGGGCGTTTGCGCATCAGAGACTAGCCGATCGATGGTGACTTACTTAATTTTCCGCCGACCGGTGACCTCGATGGTTGCAAACCTTCTGTAGGAGCCGGCTTGCTGGCGATGGCATCACCACGGTGCATCGGAGGAATAGCGGTGATGCGATCGCCAGCAAGCCGGCTCCTACAGGGTTGTGTCAGTCTTCGAATTGGCGGCGTTCGGCTTCGATAGCTTCAGCGAGCGCCAGGGCTTCGGCTTCTTCGTCGCTCAGTTCAGGCTCGGGTTTCGGCTGTTCCAGTGCGGCAACGGCCGCCAGGAGTTTTTCCCGGGCCTCGGCAACGCCGAGAATGTCGTCTTCCTGCTCGGGTTCAATTTCCGGCTCAGGTTCGATCTGCAAAACTTCTGTTTCGGGCTCGATGTCCGGCTGCTCCGAATCCAACTCAGGCGCCACGCCATCTCGCAACAAATCGTCGAAATCGGTCTTGATCCCCTCTTCCATGCTGTCCAGTTCCAGCAACAGCGTGTGGAAACTGGTTTCCTCCTTCGGCTCTTCCGGCTCGGCGCTGGCGTCTGCCAATTCCTGCAACGCCGCCGGAACAGGCGCGTCGTCGAAATCGAGCACCGGGTCGGGCTCCAGTTCGCGCAACTCCGCCAGCGGCGGCAGATCGTCGAGGTTTTTCAGGTTGAAGTGATCGAGAAACGCCTTGGTGGTGGCGAACATCGCCGGTTTGCCCGGCACATCGCGGTAACCGACAATACGAATCCACTCGCGCTCCATCAGCGTCTTGACGATCTGGCTGTTGACCGCCACCCCCCGCACATCTTCAATTTCGCCCCGGGTGATCGGCTGTCGATAGGCGATCAGGGCGATGGTTTCGAGCATGGCCCGCGAATAGCGCTGCGGTCGTTCCTCCCACAAGCGACCGACCCACGGCGAAAACTTCTCGCGGATTTGCAGACGATAGCCGGAAGCGACTTCTTTCAACTCGTACGCCCGGCCATCGCAAGACTTGCCGAGAAGGGTCAGGGCTTTCTTGAAAACCGCCGGCTCCGGCCGTTCGCCCTCTTCGAAAAGTTCGAACAGACGGTCCAGGGATTGCGGCTTTCCCGAGGCCAACAGAAAGGCTTCAAGCAATGGCGCCAGCTCGCGGGGTTCACTCAGGTTCATGATTAAACTCGTTATTCGGCTCGGGCTCGGACATGGATCGCGGCGAACGGCTCATTCTGCACCAACTCGACCAAGGATTCCTTGACCAGTTCGAGGACGGCCATGAACGTCACGACAACCCCCAGGCGCCCTTCTTCAGCGGTGAACAGCTCGACGAACGGCACGAAACCGCCGCCTTTGAGCCGTTCCAGTACATCGCTCATGCGTTCGCGGGTCGACAGTGCCTCGCGGCTGACCTGATGGCTTTCGAACATGTCGCCGCGGCGTAACACTTCCGCCATCGACATCAACAACTCTGACAAGCGCACATCCGGCAACAACTTGCGCGCCCGTGCCTCCGGGGCGTCGAGCTTGGGCACCAGCACATCGCGACCCACACGACTCAGGCCGTCGATGCCTTCGGCCGCAGCCTTGAAACGCTCGTACTCCTGCAAGCGGCGGATCAGTTCGGCACGCGGATCCTCTTCCTCTTCCTCGACGGTTTCAGCCCGCGGCAGCAGCATTCGCGACTTGATCTCGGCCAGCATCGCGGCCATCACCAGATATTCGGCGGCCAGTTCCAGGCGCACCGACTGCATCAGTTCGACATAACCCATGTACTGGCGGGTGATTTCCGCCACCGGGATGTCGAGGATGTTGATGTTCTGTTTGCGGATCAGGTACAGCAACAGGTCGAGCGGGCCTTCGAAGGCTTCGAGAAAGACTTCCAGCGCATCCGGCGGGATGTACAGGTCCAGCGGCATTTCCATGACCGCCTGGCCATAGACCATGGCGAAGGGCAGCTCTTGCTGGGCTCCGGCCTGACTGTCGACGGGTTCTACTGCAGACATCTACGCCTCGGCCATGAACGGCGTTGGATCGCCGCAACCGACGCGGATCACTTCCGGTTCGCCATCGGCGAGGTTGATCACCGTGGAGGCCTTGATTCCGCCGAAACCGCCGTCGATGATCAGGTCGACCTGATGCTCGAGCAATTGGCGCATTTCATAAGGATCAAACATCGGGTCAGTTTCACCGGGCATGATCAGGCTCACGCTCATCAGCGGCTCGCCGAGTTGGTCCAGCAACGCCAAGGCGATCGGATGGCTCGGCACCCGCAGGCCGATGGTGCGTTTTTTCGGGTGCAGCAACAGCCGCGGGACTTCACGGGTGGCGTTGAGAATGAAGGTGTACGGCCCCGGCAGATGAGCCTTGAGAATGCGGAAAGTGCCGGTATCGATCTTGGCGAACAGGCCCAGTTGCGACAGGTCGCTGCAGATCAATGCGAAGTTGTGCTTGTCGTCCAGGCCACGCAAACGGCGCACACGCTCCACGGCGACCTTGTCGCCGATCTGGCAACCGATGGCGTAGGAGGAGTCCGTGGGATAAATCACCACCCCGCCGCTACGGATGATCTCGACAGCCTGTTTGATCAGGCGCGCTTGCGGGTTTTCCGGATGAATCTGGAAAAATTGACTCACATTCTCTACCTGTTCAGACGGCGGCAATAACTGGGTCATGTTTGAATCGGCACCACAGGGGTGGCAGATCCTCCGGGAGCGGGCGGTACTCACCGATTTCCGACCACCCGCCCGGGCCATGGAAATCACTGCCGGCGCTGACCAGCAGACCGAACTCGCGAGCCAGGATGGCCAGACTGCCCACTTGCTCGGCGGGCTGATAGCCATTGACCACTTCGATCGCGTGGCCGCCTGCTTGAATATAGTCGGCAATCAGGCGACGACGCTTGCTGCGAGTGAACTCGTAATGCCAAGGATGCGCCAGACTGACCCAGGCCTTGGCCGCGCGCAGGGTTTCGACGGTGTCTTCAAGGGTCGGCCAGTGTTGCTTGACGTCGCCCAGCTTGCCGGCACCCAGCCATTTGCGGAACGCTTCGGCGCGATCCTTTACAAAACCTTCGCGGACCATCCAGTCGGCAAAATGCGGCCGGGCCGGAGCGTTGCCACTGTCGCCCAGCTCCTGCTGGATCTGCCGGGCGCCTTCCAGCGCCCCCGGCATGCCTTTCAACGCCAGTTTGCGACTTATTTCTTCGGACCGTAGCCAGCGGCCATCGTGCAATTTGGCAATCGCCTCGACCAATGGCGCGGCATGGACGTCGAAACCGTAGCCCAGCACATGAATGGTCGCCCCGCCCCAGGTGCAGGACAATTCGATGCCATTGACCAGTTGCATTCCCAGCGCATCCGCCGCTTCGCGGGCCTCGGCGATGCCTTCAAGGGTATCGTGATCGGTCAAGGCCAGGACTCGCACGCCTTTCTCGAATGCACGCGCAACCAGTACCGCAGGCGCCAGGGCGCCATCGGAGGCCGTGCTATGGCAGTGCAAATCAACATTCACAGGGCTTTGTAACCTCAAATCAGCTGGCGCTATCGCGCGCCCATATGTTTGTTATTATGCCGCCACATCCTGCTTCTGGCTGCCACTGTGAAACAATTCATCGATTTCATCCCGCTCCTGCTGTTTTTCATCGTCTTCAAAATCGATCCACGGGTCGTCGACATCGCCGGCCATGAGGTAACTGTAGGCGGTATTTACAGCGCTACCGCGATGCTGATCATCAGTTCGCTGGTGGTCTACGGCGCGCTGTTCATCAAACAGCGCAAGCTGGAGAAGAGCCAGTGGCTGACCCTCGTCGCCTGTCTGGTCTTCGGCAGCCTGACCCTGGCCTTCCACAGCGAAACCTTCCTCAAATGGAAGGCGCCGGTGGTCAACTGGCTGTTCGCCCTGGGCTTCATCGGCAGCCACTTCATCGGTGACCGCCTGCTGATCAAACGCATCATGGGCCACGCGCTGACGTTGCCGGAACCTGTCTGGACGCGCCTGAACATCGCCTGGATCGTGTTTTTCCTGTTTTGCGGTGCCGCCAACCTGTTCGTCGCGTTCACCTTCCAGAGCTACTGGGTCGACTTCAAAGTCTTCGGCAGCCTGGGCATGACGTTGCTGTTCCTGGTCGCTCAGGGCATTTACCTGTCCCGCCACCTGCACGACGCCGATACCACCACGCCAAAAACCGAGGACTGACATGCTTTACGCAATCATTGCCACAGACGTCGCCAACTCCCTGGAAGCCCGCCTGGCCGCACGGCCTGCGCACCTTGAGCGTCTGCAAGTGCTCAAGGGTGAAGGTCGCATCGTTCTGGCCGGTCCACATCCGGCTGTCGACAGCAATGATCCGGGCGCAGCGGGTTTCACCGGCAGCCTGATCGTCGCCGAATTCGATTCGCTGAGCGCCGCACAAGCCTGGGCCGATGCCGATCCGTACATCGCCGCAGGCGTCTACGCCAGCGTTCTGGTCAAACCGTTCAAGCAAGTCCTGCCGTAACGCCTCCCTCACGCGGTGAACCTTATCGGTTCATCGCGTTCTCAAGCGCTCATTATTCCCGTTTGCCGGCCGACAACTTCCCAATACTCGTATTGGAATCAGGAGTCGCGATGCGCAAAGGTCCGTTGTGTCTGTTGTTGGTCACGTTGTCGATCATGGCCCCCGCCCACGGTGAGGAAAGCTCCGAGGGTGGCAATTCGACGCCTTTGTCCCTGAGCGCCGGCAGCCAGATCAACGAGTTGCAGCAACGCTTGAAAGAAAGCGAACGGCAACGGGAAGAACTGAGCAAACAATTGCAGAATGCCGATGGCGAACGCGAAAGCGCCCAGCTGACCCGGTTGCGCCAGGAGAACCAGCGCCTGAAGCTGCAACTCAAGGAGGCCCAGGCCGGCAGCGTGTTGCCGCGTTTGCTGACCGATCAGCAACAGTGGTTCGTCATTGGCGCCGGGGTAGCGCTATTGGCCCTGCTCTGCGGTATCTTCGCCAGTGGTGCACGGCGAAAACGTCGACAATGGCTAAATTGAGTGAGTCATGAGCGAACTGTTATTAATTGATGATGATCAGGAGCTGTGTGAGCTTCTGAGCAGTTGGCTGAGTCAGGAAGGCTTTCAGGTTCGCGCCTGCCACGATGGCCAGAGCGCCCGTCGTGCGCTGGCTGAAACCTCTCCGGCGGCCGTGGTTCTGGATGTGATGCTGCCGGACGGCAGCGGCCTGGAACTGCTCAAGCAGTTACGCAGCGATCACCCGGATCTGCCGGTGCTGATGCTCTCGGCCCGCGGCGAACCCCTGGATCGCATCCTGGGTCTGGAACTGGGTGCCGATGATTACCTGGCCAAACCGTGCGACCCGCGTGAGCTGACCGCCCGGCTGCGCGCCGTGTTGCGTCGCAGCCATCCGGCCGCGGTGTCCAGCCAATTGGAACTGGGCGACTTGTGTTTCAGCCCGGTACGCGGTGTGGTCAGCATCGATGAAAAGGAACTGACCCTGACGGTTTCCGAAAGCCGTCTGCTCGAAGCCCTGCTCAAGCAGCCCGGCGAGCCACTGGACAAACAGGAACTGGCGCAAATCGCCCTCGGCCGCAAGCTGACCCTGTATGACCGCAGCCTGGACATGCACGTCAGCAACCTGCGCAAGAAAATCGGCCCGCACCCCGATGGGCGTCCGCGCATCGTGGCCCTGCGTAGCCGCGGCTATTACTACAGTCTCTGAACCCAACCCGATTGACTGTGGGAACTGGCTTGCCTGCTATGGGCCTTGAGCCATGCGTCGAAAACAATGACGCCATCGCTGGCAACCGGTTCCCACAGGGTTTTGTTTTGTCAGGAAGGTAGAAAACCATCTTTACCCAAGCCTTACACTCCGCTGACTGCCGCTGACCTTGATCTGCGTAATCTGTACTCATCCGGAACGTACCGGGAATGAGACAAGGAGATTCACCATGCGCAAGACCCTAATCGCCCTGATGTTCGCTGCCGCCCTGCCCACCGTCGCCATGGCCATGCCTGAAGGTCACGGCACGATGGATGGGCCGATGGATAGCCCGCGCCACGGCGGCCAGATGCACGGGATGCACGGTAAAGGCCCCTACAGCCAACTGGACCTGAGCCGCGAACAGCGTGAGCAGATCCGCAAGATCATGGGCGAGCAGATGCATGAGCGTAAGCAACTGGTCGACAAATACCTGGAGAAACTGTCGCCAGCCGACCAGAAAGCCATGAAGGACGAAATGGCCGCCAACCACAAAAAAGCGGAGGCTGATGTCCGCGCCTTGCTGAAACCGGATCAGCAGAAGAAATTCGACGAAATCCAGAAAAAGCAAGCTGAGCGTCGCGCCGAATGGGCTGAATTCAAGGCCTGGAAAGCGCAACAACCGCAAAAAGCGCAATAATGCGTTAACCCGGACCCAACGGCTGAACACCGTTGGGTCTGATGTTGTTGATTTCCATGTAGGAGTGAGCCTGCTCGCGATAACGAAGTGTCAGTTGATACAACTATTGACTCACACACCGTTATCGCGAGCAGGCTCACTCCTACAATGACTTGTGTCTGGTTCGAGGATTTTCTGTGCGTTCATTGTTCTGGCGGATCCTGGCCAGCTTCTGGCTGGCCATCGCTCTGGTTGCAGGGCTTTCCATTCTGCTCGGGCACATGCTCAACCAGGATGCCTGGATCCTCAGCCGCCACCCGGGTCTCAACACCCTGGCGCAAGAGTGGACGCAAATATACGAATCTCAAGGTGAGGACGCAGCACAAGACCTCCTGCAGGAACGCAAGCGCCATTATCACATCGACGTTCAGGTGCTCAACGAAAGTGGCGACCCTGTGGTTCGCGGCACCTTCCCGCGCCGCGCGGCAGCCTTCGAAGCACGGCAGAACAACGATGACCGCCGCCTGCCCTGGCGTCGTCTGACCGACGAATACACCAGCGAAAAAACCGGCGATACCTACCTGCTGATCTACCGCATCCCCCATCCGGAACTCGATGCCTGGCACCGCGAGAGCCTGCTCTGGCCATTGAGTGCGCTAGGGATCGCGCTGGTGGTGCTGACCCTGTTCAGCCTGTTCGTGACCCTCTCCATCACCCGCCCGCTCAGCCGTTTGCGCGGCGCCGTGCATGATCTGGGGCAAACCACCTATCAGCAGAACAGCCTGGTCAAGCTGGCCAATCGCCGCGATGAGTTCGGGGTGCTGGCCAACGACTTCAACCGCATGGGCGCACGCCTGCAAAGCCTGATCAGCAGTCAGCGGCAATTGCTGCGTGACGTGTCCCACGAATTGCGCTCCCCCCTCGCCCGCCTGCGCATAGCGCTGGCATTGGCCGAACGGGCCACGCCTGAAGAACGGGAAAAGCTCTGGCCGCGCCTGACCCGTGAGTGCGACCGGCTCGAAGCACTGATCAGCGAGATTCTGGTATTGGCGCGAGTCGATGCCGATAACGCCAGCGCCGAAGAGGTGGATCTCAATGCGCTGCTCAATGCCTTGCAAAAAGATGCTCAACTGGGCTCACCTGACCAACTCGTGCATCTGGAAGCCGAACCACAATTGAATCTCACCGGCTGGCCGACCATGATCGAGCGCGCCGTGGACAACCTGTTGCGCAACGCCCAGCGTTTCAATCCCCCAGGGGGGCTGCCGATTGAAATGCAGGCGCTACGTCATGGCGAGAAAATTGTCGTGACCGTGCGCGATCATGGGCCGGGGGTAAACACCGAACACTTGAATCAGCTCGGTGAGCCGTTCTATCGGGCACCCGGGCAGACAGCGCCCGGGCATGGCCTGGGTCTGGCCATCGCCCGGCGTGCGGCGGAGCGGCATGGCGGGAGCCTGGTGCTGGCCAATCATCCTGAGGGGGGATTCATTGCCAGCCTGGAATTTCCGCTGGTGCCAGGGGCCGTCGCCTGAGTGATGATCGTTCCTACGCTCTGCGTGGGAATGCCTCAAGTCACGCTCCGCGTTCCAATGGGACGCAGAGCGTCCCGGGCTGTATTCCCACGCAGAGCGTGGGAACGATCTTTAACCGGCTGGCCAGGCGCTAACGAACTAGGCCAGATCGACCTTGATGATCGTTCCTACGCTCTGCGTGGGAATGCCTCAAGGGACGCTCCGCGTTCCAATGGGACGCAGAG
>NZ_RCOB01000223.1:0-10454 GCF_004307665.1 Pseudomonas sp. Sample_16 | reverse complement strand
CCCAGCGGATTGATGTCGTAGCTCACCAGCAGGTTTTTGGTCTGCTGATAGTGATCGAGCATCATCTTGTGGTTCTCGCGACCGACGCCGGACTTCTTGTAGCCACCGAACGCGGCGTGCGCCGGGTACAGGTGGTAGCAGTTGGTCCACACCCGACCGGCCTTGATCGCCCTACCCATGCGATAGGCGCGGTTGATGTCGCGGGTCCACAGGCCGGCACCGAGGCCGAACTCACTGTCGTTGGCAATCGCCAGGGCCTCGGCTTCATCCTTGAAGGTCGTCACGCCCACCACCGGGCCGAAGATTTCTTCCTGGAACACGCGCATCTTGTTGTGGCCCTTGAGCAAGGTCGGCTGAATGTAGTAACCGCTGGACAGGTCGCCCTCCAGACGCTCGGCCGCACCGCCGGTGAGCAATTCAGCGCCCTCCTCCTGGGCAATGGTCAGGTACGAGAGAATCTTGTCGTATTGCTGCTCGGACGCCTGGGCGCCGACCATGGTCTCGGTGTCCAGCGGGTTGCCGCGCTTGATCTTGACGATCTTCTTCATCACTTCGGCCATGAACGGCTCGTAGATCGATTCCTGCACCAGCGCCCGGGACGGGCAGGTGCAAACCTCGCCCTGGTTGAAGAATGCCAACACCAGGCCTTCGGCAGCTTTTTCGATGAACGCCGGCTCGGCGTTCATGATGTCTTCGAAGAAGATGTTCGGCGACTTGCCGCCCAGTTCGACGGTGGACGGGATGATGTTCTCGGCGGCGCAATGCATGATGTGCGCGCCCACCGGGGTCGAGCCGGTGAAGGCGATCTTGGCGATGCGCTTGCTGGTGGCCAGCGCTTCGCCCGCTTCGCGCCCGAAACCCTGGACGATGTTCAGCACGCCCGCTGGCAGCAGGTCAGCGATCAGCTCAGCGAAGACCATGATCGACAGCGGCGTCTGTTCGGCAGGCTTGAGCACGATGCAGTTGCCGGCGGCCAGTGCCGGGGCAAGTTTCCAGGCGGCCATCAGCAGCGGAAAGTTCCACGGAATGATCTGCCCGACCACACCCAGCGGTTCGTGGAAGTGATAGGCCGTGGTCAGTTCGTTGATTTCCGCCGCCCCGCCTTCCTGGGCGCGAATGCAGCCGGCGAAGTAGCGGAAGTGGTCGGCCGCCAGCGGCACGTCGGCGTTCAAAGTTTCGCGCACGGCCTTGCCGTTGTCCCAGGTTTCGGTGACGGCCAGGACCTCGAGGTTCTGTTCGATGCGGTCGGCGATTTTCAGCAATACCAGGGAACGGTCCTGGGCCGAGGTCTTGCCCCAGGCATCAGCAGCAGCATGGGCGGCGTCGAGGGCTTTTTCGATGTCGGCGGCGCTGGAACGCGGGAACTCGGCGATCACTTCACCGTTGACCGGCGAGGTGTTGGTGAAGTATTCGCCATCGATCGGCGCGACGAACTCGCCGCCGATGAAATTGCCGTAGCGCGGTTTGAAGGTAATGACGGCGCCTGGGGTTCCGGGTTGTGCGTAGATCATGGTGGGCCTCTGTCTGGGTCGATGCCTGTCGTACTGACAGACGATGAGCCGATACTAGAGAGCCCCGCGTGCCAGACGAATGCATCGTTGGCAGGAGGGACTCTCGTTATTTGGTAGTAGGTGATCGTTCCCACGCTCCGCGTGGGAATGCCTCAACGGACGCTCCGCGTTCGGCTTTTGGGACGCAGAGCGTCCCGGGCTGCTTTCCCACGCAGAGCGTGGGAACGATCAATTGCAGCGATCAGTGCTTGGCGACCAGGTCTTTGGGCAACTTGAACGTCCAGAGCATGCCGCCCTGGTTGAAGTCCTTCACGCGCTTGGCCACTTCGCCGCCCCACAACGGCACCGCGCCGCCCCAGCCGGACAGCACCGAGACGTATTGTTCGCCGTCCATTTCCCAGGTCACGGGCGAGCCGAGCACGCCGGAACCGGTCTGGAACTCCCAGACTTTCTCGCCGGTCTTGGCGTTGAACGCCTGCAGGAAGCCTTCGGGCGTGCCGGTGAACACCAGGTTGCCCTTGGTGGTCAGCACGCCGCCCCACAGCGGCGCGTAGTTCTTGTGACGCCAGACTTCCTTGCCGGTTTTTGGGTCGATGGCGCGTAGCACGCCGATGTAGTCCTCGTTCAATGGCTTGATGGTGAAACCCGCGCCGAGGAACGCCGCACCTTTTTTGTAGGCGATGCCTTCGTTCCAGATGTCCATGCCCCATTCGTTGGACGGCACATAGAACAGTCCGGTGTCTCTGTTATAAGCCATCGGCATCCAGTTTTTCGCACCGAGGAACGCCGGCGCAACGAACACCGAGCTGCCCTTGGCTTCGGAACCCGGGGCGCCGGGACGGCTGGCTTCGTTGTAGATCGGCCGGCCGTCCTTATCCAGGCCGGTGGCCCAGGTGATCTTGTCCACGAACGGGAAGCCACGGATGAATTTGCCGTTGGTGCGGTCGAGCACGTAGAAGAAACCGTTTCGGTCGGCCGTGGCCGCTGCCTTGATCTCCTTGCCGCCTTCGCTGTAGTTGAACGACACCAGCTCGTTCACGCCATCGTAGTCCCAACCGTCGTGGGGCGTGCTCTGGAAGTGCCACTTGATGGTGCCGTCGTCCGGATTGAGCGCCAGGCGCGATGAAGAGTAGAGGTTGTCGCCAGGGCGCAGGTGCGAGTTCCACGGTGCCGGGTTACCGGTGCCGAACAGCAGCAAGTTGGTTTCCGGGTCGTAATAACCGCCGAGCCAGGGGGCGGCACCGCCGGTTTTCCAGAGGTCGCCAGGCCAGGTCTTGCCCGCCTCGCCGCCAGAGATGCCGTTCTCCACCGCTTTGCCGTCCTTGTAGACGTAGCCCATGTGGCCTTCGACCGTTGGCCGCGACCACAACAACTGACCATTTTTCGGATCGTAGGCTTCGATCTTGCCCACAACGCCGAACTCGCCGCCGGCCACGCCGGTAATCAGCTTGCCATTGATCACTAGCGGCGCTGCGCTGATCGAATACCCTTCCTTGTGGTCGGCGACTTTCTTGCTCCAGACCACCTTGCCGGTGTCCTTGTTCAACGCCACGAGTTTGGCATCGAGGGTGCCGAAAATCACCAGATCGCCGTACAGCGCAACGCCACGGTTGATCACGTCACAGCAAGGGCGGATGTCATCGGGCAGGCGTGCATCGTATTGCCAGAGTTTTTTGCCGGTGCGTGCATCCACGGCGAACACCCGCGAGTAGGAACCGGTCAGGTACATCACGCCGTCCTTGACCATCGGCTGCGCTTGCTGGCCACGCTGTTTTTCTCCGCCGAAGGAGAACGCCCAGGCCGGCCGCAGCTCCTTGACGTTGTCGACGTTGAGAATATCCAGCGGGCTGTAGCGCTGCCCCTGAACGCCCAGGCCGTTGGTCACGACCTGCTCCGGGTTCTTTGGGTCCTGGAGAATGTCCTGGTCGGAAACCCCGGCCAAGGCCTGGCCGGACAACAGCATGGCACTGAGCAGCAGGCTCAAGACGAAGGGCTGGCGACGTGCGGGTTGGGTCATGACGGCTTCCTCTGCGGATTTTTGTTATGCCCGGGAAATTTTCCCGGTCTGGTGCAGATTCTTGGGCGCCGCCGCCCTGGCCACAATTGGCCGCAATGTGGAGATTTCTAGTTCCTTGGTACAGGTTCGGAGGAGATGAGTGCTGACTGATCGTTCCCACGCGGGAGCGTGGGAACGATCATTGCCTGTTATTCGCGGCGGAATCGACACGGGGCATTTGTGCGCGCTCGTAGCGCGGGTACAGATGACTGACGCTGCGGATCAGTTCGTATCGGCTCAGGTTGATCCCGGCGAAGCGTTCAGGGATGGGGCTGCGGATCATCTCCGCCATGTCGTGGCCATTGGCGGCACCGTCGCGCATGAGCTGATCGAGCCAGTTCAGGTAATCGCGCATTTGCTCGAAGGGTTGTCGATCGCTCGCCACCGGTCCATGGCCCGGCACGACGTGTGTCCAGGGCAAACCCTGGAGGGCGGCGATGTCCGCCAGCCATACCGACAGCCCGGGACTGTTGGGCGTGGTCAATGCCCGCTGATAAAACACCAGGTCCCCGGCAAACAGCACACCGGTTCGCTGGTCGAGAATAGCCAGATCCGCGCCCGTATGCCCACCCAGGCTCAGCAAGCGCAGATCATGATTCCCAAAACTTTTCACACCAGGGGTCAGCGTCAGCGTCGGCAATACCACTTCGGTACCGCGCATCCAGTCGCCGACCATCCGGTACATGTTCTCGGCCATGGCATCGCCTTGCCGATGCAACAGCTCGGTGGTGCCGGCCAAAGCGCCGATCGGCACGTCACTGAAGGCCTGATTGCCCAGCACATGGTCCGGGTGGTGATGGGTCAGCAAGACCTCGATCACCGGTTTATCAGTGGTGCTGGCAATCGCCTTGCGCATCGCTTCGCCGTAGCGCTTCGACGGGCCGGTGTCGATAACCACCACGCCGCGCTCGGTGACGATGAACGCGGTATTGACGATGTTGCCGCCGTTGGTCTTGGCGAAATTGTCGGTACTGCCCTCCAGCAGCCAGGTGTCCTCGGCGATCTGCCGGGGCTTGAGCACGTATTCCAGGTCGGCCATGACCGGCAGGCTGACGCTTAACACCATCATCAGGATCCAGCGCATGCCACGCTCCTTGGGGTCAGGGGATCGACGCATCGAACTCATTGCCGCTGTTGTCCCGCAGCAACAGCCGCGTTTGCCCTGCCCCCTCGATATCGAACGCCAGGCTGGGATTTTCACTGACGGCAGGAAACAGCTCCAGCCGGGCCAGCACTTGCTCGTTGTGGTCGCGCAACTCGGCATGGTTGATGAAAAATTCCGGAATGCCGCTGACCATGCCGTTGTCCATCGGGTGGGCTATCTGCATACGCAAGCGGCTGAACCCGTCCCGGGGATAGCGCCCGCCGAGCACTTCGCCGATGTGCTCCTCCCAGCCCGGTTGAGTGCGCACCACACTTGGCGCGGTGCAGCCGCCACCCGCCGCGTCGATCAGGGCTGAACCGACATGCCACACGCCGTCGCGGGTCAACACCGCTGCGCGCAAGGGCGTTGCCTGCTCAATGCGAATGCGCAATGACAGCCAGGGTAAAACCGAACCCAGCGGCTGGAAGTCGACGATTTTCGGCAGCGGGTTCAACTCTGCCCAGGCGAGGATTCTCACCACATCGCCCTTGAACGCCCGAGCGTCGATTTCCAGCGGCACCTGCCGGGCGTCTTCGGCAAACGGCGGTGCGAGCAACTTGACCCGTTCATCAAAAACGAACGGCGCATTGCCGAGCAATTGCTGGTGATAGAACGCCCACATCACTGAAGGCACCGGGTCCTTACCGGGATCGATAGCGTGCGCCTGCGGGGCCAGGCTCAGCCAGCAGGCCAACAGACAACTCCCTCGCCATTTCATCGCCTGCTCCTATTGATACATCTCGGGCACGTCGTACCGCAGGCCGTAATGACCGTAGAGGGTCTTCAGCGTGCCGTCACGGATCAGGCCTTCCAGGGCCTCTTCCACGGCATAAGCCAATTGCCGGTTGCTTTCATGCACCGCCATGCCGATTTCCCACAGCTGTTTGCCCATGTTCGGGTACGCGTTCTCGGCCAGTGCTACTTGTGGGTCGGCTGCTTCATGCACCTGCCAGTCGATTTCGCCGCGCATGGCCATCACCGCGTCGACCTCACCGGCCTTCATCGCGGCAAATGCCTGGGGCACACCCGGATAGTGATGGGTCTTGCCGGCGAGCATGCCGTTGAATACCGAGGTCAGGTAGAACGACGGCACGCTGTCGACTTCAACGCCGATCGGGTGCTGCTCGAACACCGCGACGCTGGCCACCTTGTCCAGCCGTCGGCGGTCATAGGCCACCTGCCATTGTTCGGTCTGGTACGGACCGAACATCACCACTTGGCCGTTGACCAGCTCACCGAGCTCGTTGCGCTTCTGCGCGTAGTCATGGTCGTAGGGCACGCGCATCATCAGGTCGGCCAGTTGCTGGTTGTGCAAGGCACTGGCACGCCAGATGTAATCGCGCAGGTCGTCGTCGAGCTTTTCCCCGGCCGGCGCCCAGATCAGCGTCAGGCGCACGCCGAGCGCCTTGGCCAACGCTTCGGCGAGCTCGACATCGACGCCGCGAGGCTGCCCGTTACGCTCAAAGCTGTAGGGGGCAAAGTCCTTGTAGACCGCCACCTTCAACTCACCGGCGGCGATCATTTCGTCGTAGTTGCGTACCTGCGCGTGCACCACCTGCAAACACAGCGACAGCGCGCAGACCAACACCGCCAGCAGACGCATGGGTCACTCCTCGACGCGCACGGTATCCAGATAAGTGCGTACGGCCCACAGGGCTTCCTGACTCAGGTAATCCGCCATTTTCGGCATGTACACTCGACCGTCACGTACCGCGCCATGGCGCACACGCTCGACGAACCATTCATCGCCCGCCTCGCCGACATCCAGCATGCGCAAGTCCGGGGCGATGCCACCGGACTTGGCTTCCAGGCCGTGACAGGCCGCGCAGTTCTGGTTGTAGGCAGACGCACCGATCTCCACCGCCTTGTCGTGTTCCGGCGCGGCGCGATACGGGTTCACCGCGGCCCAGCCATCAGCATCGAGTTGCACCCCCGCATCCTTGATCGGGGTCAGGCCCTGGGTGGCGACGGCCTGCGGCACCACATTGCCGTGGGCCCAGGCGGAGCCCGCGCCGATAAGACCGGCCAACAGTCCGGTGATGAGCAAGGCGTTGCGTTTTGTTGTCATTGTTATGCCCTCTGGATTGCACGCAGAACCTCTTGGCTGAGGCTATGGCAGCCATCTTAGAAACGGCGCCGCACTCACCCCATGCTGCTTTGGTGGTCGCCACCTACTCCCTTGGTAGTAAGGCGCTGGATGGACGCCACCGGTACTTTCTGCATATTTTCACGGCACCACAGGCTTCCTATGCTGGCGCTAACGGTCATGGAGAACCTTATGCGCCAGCTTGCCCCTTACGCCCTGATCTACCTGCTGGCGATTGTTTGCGCCGCCGGCCTGGCCACCCGAAGCCAGGCCGCCGATGCGCCCCTGCAGGTGCGAATCGGCTACCTGGGTTACCGCCCCGATCCGGGTCCGTTGCTGTCGAACGTCATCCCCGAACCCACCGATGCCGGGCTGCGCGGCGCCGAACTGGCGATCACCGACAGCAACAGCACCGGGCGCTTTCTCAACCACGGCTACAGCCTGGTCAGCGCCAGCGTCGACAGCCCCGAAGCTTTGCTCGATGCGGCCAAGACGCAACATGAACAAGGCCTGCGCCTGTTCGTGGTCAATGCCCCCGCGGCCAGCCTGCGCCGGTTGAGTGCGGCACTGCCCGACAGTCTGCTGTTAAACGCCGGCAGTGCCGATGACAGTCTGCGCACCACCGATTGCCTGCCCAACGTGCTGCACACCTTGCCGAGCCGGGCGATGCTCGCCGATGCACTGGTGCAGTTTCTGGTGCTGCGTAAATGGCAACGGGCGCTGCTGATTGTCGGCCCGACGCCGGACGATCAAGCCTATGCCGCCGCCCTGCGCCGCGCAGCCAAGCGCTTCGGCCTGCAATGGGTGGCGGAAAAACCCTGGAGCTTCGATAACGACCAGCGCCGCAGCGCCCAGGCCGATATGCCGCTGTTCACCCAAACTGCCGAATACGACGTAGTACTGGTGGCTGATGAGCGTGGCGACTTCGGCGAATACGTGCCCTACCAGACCTGGTACCCGCGCCCGGTCGCCGGCACCCAGGGCCTGACCCCGGTGGGCTGGCACAAGACCGTGGAAACCTACGGCGCCGCCCAATTGCAAAAACGCTTCGAAGCCCTGAGCGGGCGCTGGATGAATGACCGCGATTTTGCCGCCTGGATGGCCGTGCGCAGCATCGCCAGCGCCGTGAGCAAGTTGCGCCAGACCGAGCCGATGGCGATCCGTACGCTGCAAATCAGCGACCAATTGCCCCTCGACGGTTTCAAGGGTCGCAAGCTCAGTTACCGGCCCTGGAACGGCCAGTTGCGCCAGCCGATTCCGATTGTCCAGCCCCGGGCGCTGGTCAGCACTTCTCCCCAAGACGGCTTTCTGCACCCGTTCAACGAAATGGACAGCCTGGGCTACGACAAGCCTGAGGTTACTTGCCGCTTTCCGTGATCCGATAACCACAACAACAAGGAATCTGCCATGCGCCGCACCCTGCTTTCATGTGCCCTGCTCTTCGCCGCCGGCCATGCCGCTGCCAGTACGGCCTGGGTCTCCAACGAAAAGGACAACAACCTGAGCCTGATCGACATGCAGACCCTGCAAGTCACCGAGACCCTGCCGGTCGGCCAGCGCCCTCGCGGCCTGCTGCTGTCCCATGACAATAAGCTGTTGTACATCTGCGCCAGTGACTCGGACCGCGTTCAGGTGATGGATGTGGCGACGCGCAAGATCATCAAGGAATTGCCCTCGGGCAAGGATCCCGAGCAATTTGCCCTGCACCCCAACAACCGCTGGCTGTATGTCTCCAACGAAGACGATGCACTGGTCACCGTGATCGACACCGAGACCTCCAAGGTGCTCGGTCAGATCAACGTCGGTGTCGAACCCGAAGGCATGGCCGTCAGCCCTGACGGCAAATGGGCAGTGAACACCAGCGAAACCACCAACATGCTGCACTGGATCGACACCAGCACCCAGACGCTGGCCGACAGCACCCTGGTGGATCAACGACCGCGTTTCGTTGAGTTTTCCCCGGACGGCGCTCAGTTGTGGGCTTCGGCGGAAATCGGCGGCACCGTGACCATTCTGGATGTGGCCAGCCGCAACGTGCTCAAGACCCTGAACTTCCAGATCAAGGGTGTGCACCCGGACAAGGTCCAGCCGGTCGGCGTCAAACTCAGCGCCGACGGCAAGTACGGCTTCGTCGCACTCGGCCCGGCCAATCATGTGGCGGTGATCGATGCCAAGACTTTCGAGATCCTCGATTACCTGCTGGTGGGTCGGCGAGTCTGGCAGATGGCGTTCACACCGGATCAGAAACAGTTACTGGCCACCAATGGCGTCAGCGGCGATGTCTCGGTGATCGATGTCGACAGTCTCAAGGTCAGCAAATCGGTGAAGGTCGGGCGCTATCCCTGGGGCGTGGTGGTGACGCCATGAACGCCCTTGAAGTCATTGACCTGAGCTTTGCCTATGGCGCCCGGGAGGCCTTGCGCAAAGTGAGTTTCGGCCTGGGGCCCGGGCGTTTCGCCGCGCTGCTGGGACCCAATGGCGCCGGCAAGTCGACCCTGATTGCCCTGCTGACCCGGCTCTATGATCTGCAACACGGCGAGATCCTCGTCGGTGGCTGTTCATTGCGCAGCGCGGCACGCCCGGCACTCAGGCAGTTGGGCGTGGTGTTCCAGCAAAGTACCCTCGACCTGGACCTCAGCGTCGAGCAAAACCTGCGTTATCACGCAGCGTTGCACGGTCTGTCCCGGCGTCAGACCGACCTTCGGGTCGACGCCGAACTGACCCGCCAAGCCCTGACCGAGCGCCGCCGAGAACGCGTACGCGAACTCAACGGTGGTCATCGTCGCCGGGTGGAAATTGCCCGCGCCCTGCTCCACCAGCCGCGCCTGTTGTTGCTGGACGAAGCCAGTGTCGGACTCGACCCGGCAAGTCGCCTGGCGCTCAATCAGCACCTGCGCAGTCTGTGTCGCGAGGAGCGCATCAGTGTGCTCTGGACCACCCACCTGCTCGACGAAGTGCAACCCAGCGACGACTTGCTGATCCTGCATCAAGGCAGACTGGTGGCCAGCGGACAGGCCAATGCCCTGAGCCTGGAGCACGGCGGTGACCTCGGCTCGGCCTTCACTCGCCTTACGACATCTGGGGTGGCCCAATGAACGCTTACTGGCAATGTTTCAGCGGTATCGTTTGGCGCGAATGGCTACGCTTTGTGCTGCAACGCACGCGATTTCTCAGCGCCCTGGTGCGGCCATTGCTGTGGTTGCTGGTGTTCGCGGCAGGCTTTCGTGCTGCATTGGGGATCGCGATCATCGAACCCTACGACACTTACATTCCGTACGAGGTCTACATCATTCCCGGCCTGGCCTGCATGATCCTGCTGTTCAACGGCATGCAGGGCTCATTGTCGATGGTCTACGACCGTGAAATGGGCAGTATGCGCGTGCTGTTGACCAGCCCTTTGCCGCGTACCTTTCTACTGTGCAGCAAGCTGCTGGCCACTTCACTGATTTCGCTGTTGCAGGTGTATGCGTTCCTGGCGATTGCCTGGGCCTATGGCGTGCGGCCACCGGCCATGGGCCTGTTGCTGGCGTTACCGGCGCTGCTGCTGGTGGCGTTGATGCTCAGCGCACTGGGCCTGTTGCTGTCGAACGCGATCCGCCAGTTGGAGAACTTTGCCGGGGTGATGAATTTCGTGATTTTCCCGATGTTTTTCCTGTC
>NZ_RCOB01000211.1:0-10507 GCF_004307665.1 Pseudomonas sp. Sample_16 | reverse complement strand
ACGGACGCTCCGCGTTCGGCTCTGGATGGGACGCAGAGCGTCCCGGGCTGCATTCCCACGCGGAGCGTGGGAACGATCACTGCGGTGCTCAGGCCTGACTTTGTTTGGCCTTTAAATGCCGCGCATACCAAGGTCGTTGCGGCACTTTGCGAAACAGGTCTTCGAGTTTCTTTTCATCCTCGCCAAAGGTAATCCGCAGCGCCAGCTTCATGGTTTCCGGGTCCATTTCCACTGACTTGCCCGCCTGCAAGCCGGGCGTGGTGCTGCAACCATGGGTTTGCGGACCGAGCCACGGGTCGGCGATCTCGACCCAGCGCCCCGGTGCGAACCACGGCACGCCGTTGACCTCAAGCCGGCTGACCTGCCCCGGATGAAAGCGCTCATGGGCGCGGAACCAGTCTTCCAGGCGATCATCGATCCAGCCATGGAAATGCCAGAACACCGGATTCACGTGAGAGGAAAACGGATCACCGAGAAAATCGTTTTCCGGCGCATACCAACGCGCCGAGAAGTCCGCCGGATCCCGGGCGAACGGCACCGGCTGACCGTTGGACGGGTCACGCGGCACCGAGGCCCAGCGCATGTGCAGCCAGTCGTGCAGACCCAACTCCACCTCCGAGCCGAACTGCCCCAGCGTCAACTTCGACAGATAACGCGGATCGCGGTACTGCGATTCCCAAACCTGGAAATTGCTGTGGTAGGTCTCGGCAGTCTTGATATCGCTGACCCACTGCGAGTACTCGTCATCGTCCTCGGCCAGCCAGGTCGGCGGCAGTGCGGTGCCGTCGTGATTGTCGAAATAGTTGGCGAAGCCGATGCGGTCCCGGGCCAGTTCGGGCTGCGGCAGCGGAAAATGCGTCCACGATGGCAAATCCTGCATCGAACGTGCGGTGCCGAGCATGTGCCGGTGCATGAAGAAAAAATCCACGCCCGAGCCGTTGCGATCCTTGCGTTTGCCACGGGCATCTCGCTCCTGGTCCCGCGGGCCGGGTTGCCAGCCAATACCGCGCAAGGCATTGCGCTTGTCTTCGGGCAAGGTATGCCACTTGTCCCGGGACGCATGCCAGAGCTGGTGAAACAGGCGATGCTCCTGGGACGTCAGCCACGCCAATAGCGGCGGGTTCAAACCGGTGCGCTCCCGGGCTTCGGGGAAGACTTTTTTCACGGCAACAAAACGGTTGTCCTGCGCCGTCAGCATCAAGGGTCGATCCAGATCCAGCACGCGACCACTGAGTGAGCCGCTGCCGGCATTGCCGAACCCGGCCCAGACCTCATCGAGCGCCATGCTGAATTCGTAATCGCAGCTTCCCGTCGCGCTCACCAGTCGCCAGCTCAACTGCGCCGGTTTGGCACTGGCCAGATCACCGAGCACCCGGTAGCGGGGTTGTTCGCTGGAGCGCAATCGTGCGGCGGTGTCGAGAAAACCGATCAGGCCACGGCCCTTGTGACCGATGTCGAGAAACACTTCCAGCCCTTCGCGCGGCAAACCTTCAAGACCTGCGTCACGGCCTTCGAAACGAATCTGCCAGACTCCGCGCAGGGTGTCCGCCAAGCGCTGGCCGGCGACATCCGCGACATCGAATGAAGCTTCACCCGGCGTGATTGTCGGGTCCGGTTTCGTCCATTGGCGATGCCCATAAAAAGCCGCAGGCACGGCAGCGCCGGTCAGCGCCAGGCCCGCCATGAACCATCGTCGAGAAATCGTCATTGCCCTACCTGTGTCAGCCATGGAGCAGGCTTTATCCAAGCTAGAACGTTTGTTGCCCTGCGAAATTTAAAAGCATCGCTGGCAAGCCAGCTCCCACAGGTATCGAGTTTGGATGGGATTATGTGAACACCACCGTCCATTGTGGGAGCTGGCTTGCCAGCGATGAGGCCAGTGCAATCACCTAAATTCTTCAGCTGCCCACTCGTTCCTCCCAGATAGCAAAGCCCCCCGCGGCGAACCTGACTGAGACGGCAATGACAAAACCACGTTCGAAAAAGGCTCTTTACATCGGCCTGCCATTGGCCCTGGCGATCAGCGCAGGTGCCGGCTTCGCGGCTTGGGATTATTGGTTCAAGGACAATCCCGGTTACCCGGTCAAAGTGATGAAGCAGGCCGATGAATTGCACGAACGCCTGCTCTCGTTCGACAGCCACATCACCGTGCCGATGGACTTCGGCACTGCCGGCAACGAAGCCGACAAGGACGGCAGCGGCCAGTTCGACCTGGTGAAAACCGCTCGCGGTCGCCTGTCCGGAGCCGCGCTGACCATCTTCGGCTGGCCGGAAATCTGGAACGGCCCCAACGCACCCCATCGCCCCACCGCCGGTTTCATCGAAGAAGCACGCTTCGAACAGGAAACCCGCTACAAGATCATCACCACGCTGGTGCGTGACTTCCCCAATCAGGTGGCCATCGCCTACACCCCCGATGATTTCCGTCGCGTGCATGGCGAAGGCAAGTTCGCGATCTTCATGAGCATGCTCAACGCCTACCCGCTGGGCAACGACCTCAATGCCCTGGACAAATGGGCCGCGCGCGGCATGCGCATGTTCGGCTTCAGCTACGTGGGCAATAACGCCTGGGCCGATTCGTCGCGGCCATTGCCGTTCTTCAATGATTCGCGGGACGCCCTCGGCGGGCTTTCGGACCTCGGCAAACAAGCCGTGCACCGTCTCAATGATTTGGGCGTGATCATCGACGTGTCGCAGATGTCGACCAAAGCCCTGGAACAAGTCGCCCGGTTGAGCCGCACGCCAATGGTCGCCTCGCATTCGGCGCCCCGCGGGCTGGTGGATATTCCGCGTAACCTCAGCGACCACGAAATGCAGTTGATCAAGGACAGCGGGGGCGTGGTGCAGATTGTCGGTTTCCCGACCTACATCCGCCCGCTGAGCCAGGCCACGCAGGCCAAGCTCAACGCCCTGCGTGCGCGCTTCGACCTGCAACCGCTGCAAGGTCTGGAGATGGCGCTGATGCCGGGGGATCCGGTCATCACGGTCTGGTCCGAGCAACGCTTTGGCGAATACGCCAGCCAGCTCTACGCCATCGTCGACGAAGAACCGAAGGCCACGCTCAAGGATTACGGCGATGCGATTGATTACGCGGTGAAGAAAATCGGTATCGACCACGTGGGCATCAGCTCCGACTTCAACGATGGCGGCGGTCTCGATGGCTGGAAGGATGTCAGCGAGGCGCGCAACGTCACCGCCGAGCTGATCAGCCGCGGCTACAGCGAAGCCGACATCGCCAAGCTCTGGGGCGGCAATTTTCTGCGGGTCTGGGATCAGGTCGAGAAATCCTCCAGACCCGTCGCCAAAAACTGATGCCACATTTGCCAAGCGAAGCCGAAGCCATGACCAACCGTCGTTCATTCCTCAAGCAGGCCGGTATTCTCGCCGCCGGCCTGCCGCTGGCTGCCGGCGTGAATCTGCCGGCGCTGGCCGGCAATCCACAGCAGCCATCGCAACCCCTGGCCAAGGGCAAATGGGCGCAACTGCGCCAGCTGTTCAATCAAGACCCGGACTACTTGCACTTCGCCAACTTCCTGGTGACCTCGCACCCGACGCCGGTGCGCAACGCCATCGACATGCACCGCGCCAACATCGACCGCAACCCCGGCCGCGCCATGGACTGGGACCTGCAGGAAACCGAAAAACGCGAGCACAACGTGCGGGTCTGGGCTGGCCGTTACCTCAATGCCACGCCTGAACAGATCGCACTGACCGGCAGCACCACCGAAGGCCTGGCGATGATTTACGGCGGTATTCATGTGCGCCCGGACCAGGAAATCCTGGTCAGCGAACACGAGCATTACTCGACCCACTACACCCTGGAATTTCGCCAGCAACGCCAGGGCACGAAGGTGCGCAAACTCAAGCTGTTCGCAAACAGCCACGACATTTCCGTGGACGAAGTGCTCGACTCGATCGCCAAAGGCATTCGCCCCGAAACCCGCGTGCTGGGCATGACCTGGGTGCAATCGGGCAGCGGCGTGAAATTGCCGATCGGTGAAATCGGCAAGCTCGTCGAAGAACTGAACCGCCAGCGCGAAGAAAAGGACCGCCTGCTGTACGTGGTCGACGGCGTCCACGGCTTCGGTGTCGAAAATCTCGACTTCCCCGACATGCACTGCGATTTCTTTATCGCCGGCACCCACAAATGGATGTTCGGCCCCCGTGGCACCGGGATCGTTTGCGCGCGCTCGGCCGAGGTCAGGGACGTCACGCCGATCATTCCGACCTTCGGCGAAGCCACCGATTTCGCAACCATCATGACCCCCGGCGGCTATCACAGTTTCGAACATCGCTGGGCGGCGGACGAAGCGTTCAAACTGCACCTGGACCTGGGCAAGGCCGACGTCCAGGCGCGCATTCATGAACTCAACACCTACGCCAAGCTGGGGCTGCTGGAACAGCCGCGGATCGAGCTGGTTACCCCGCAGAGTCCGCAGCTGTCGGCCGGTTTCACGTTTTTCAGGGTCAAGCAGCAGGATTGCGAAAAGATCGCCAGCGCACTGATGCAAAACCGCGTGGTCTGCGACTCGGTCGACCGCGACGTCGGCCCGGTGATCCGTATTGCCCCGGGTCTGCTCAATAGCGAAAGCGAAATCGACCGTTTCATGGCCCTACTCAACAAAATCGCCTGACGCCTGATTTTCGTAGGGGCCAGGCTTGCCGGCGAAGGCGTCCATCACATCGCCTTCGCCGGCAAGCCTGGCTCCTACAGATTCGACTCTCACCTTTTTATCGAGATGACACATGAACAGTGATCTGCTGCCACTCAAGGCCCTCGCCCTGTCCATTCTTATGGCCGGCATGCTGCCAACCGCCGTCCACGCCGCCACACCAACGCCACCGGGCAAGGTGTTCAAGGACTGCCGCGATTGCCCGGAAATGGTGGTTTTGCCCGCCGGCACCTTCACCATGGGCACCCCCGATGACGAAGTCGGCCGCGAGCCCGATGAAGGGCCGATGCATGACGTGACGTTCGCCAGGCCGTTCGCCATGAGCCGTTTCCAGATCACCGCAGGCGAGTGGGACAGCTACGTCAAGGAAAGCGGCGTGACCATCGCCAACGGCGATACCCGACCCGGTCGCGAGTGCATCGCCAGCAAGCCGCGTTATCCACAGACCCCGCGCCAGCCAGCGGTGTGCATGAACTTCGATGACGTTAAAAACTACGTCGCCTGGCTGTCGAAGAAAACCGGGCAGAAGTACAGCATGGTCAGCGAAGCACAGCGCGAATACGCGGCACGCGGCGGTACCAAGGGTCCGTTCCCCTTCCCGTTCGATGAAGGCAAGCAATACAGCATCGCCAGGCACGCCAACACCTACGGCCCGGCTGACGGCTACAGCTACAGCTCGCCGGTCGGCAGCTACCCGCCTAACGCCTTCGGCATGTACGACATGCATGGCAACGTCTACGAATGGGTCGAGGATTGCGAACATCCGAACTACGTCGGCGCCCCCACCGACGGTAGTGCCTGGCTGGAAGCCAACTGCGAAGCCGTGCGCATCCGCGGCAATGACTGGGGTGAAGCGCCGGTGTTCTCCCGCTCCGGCAACCGCAACAGCCAGTACCCACAGGAACGCGGGGACTGGATAGGCTTTCGCGTAGTGCGCCAGCTCTAAGGCACACCACGTTCCCCCTGTGGGAGCCAGCCTGCTGGCGATGACGACTTGTCAGTCAGCAGAGATGTCGACTGACCGTCCGCCATCGCCAGCAGGCTGGCTCCCACAGGGTTGATTGATCGTTCCCACGCTCCGCGTGGGAATGCATCCCGTGACGCTCCGCGTCACCTTCATTCATTCGAGCGACGGTCACCACCAGTCGACCGACGCTAAATTAACTCCTCGACCAGACGTTCTACTGGGTATCTGCCTTACGACCCAAGGAACAGTCTTCCATGACCCAGCCCACTCGCGGCGCCATCGGCGAATTGTTCGCCCTGCTCAAACCCTTTCGACTGATCGTCGCCGCGTCCATTTTCCTGGGCATGGTCGGCGGCCTGAGCGTCACGGTGTTGCTGGCGACCATCAACAACGCATTGCACTCGGACGGCCTGACCCAGGGCGTGGTGGCGCTGTTCGCCGGCCTGTGTCTGTTGGCGCTGGCCAGTTCGATCTGCTCCGACATCGGCACCAACTATGTCGGCCAGCACATCATCGCCAAGCTGCGCAAACAGTTGGGTGAGAAAGTCCTGTCGGCACCGATCGAACAGATCGAACGCTACCGCAGCCATCGACTGATCCCGGTGTTGACCCACGACGTCGACACCATCAGTGATTTCGCCTTCGCCTTCGCGCCGCTGGCGATTTCCGTCACCGTGACCCTCGGTTGCATGGGCTACCTGGCAATCCTGTCATGGCCGATGTTCCTGATCATGCTGGCCGCGATCATGATCGGCACGGCGATCCAGGCCTATGCCCAGAGCAAAGGCGTACAGGGCTTCATGGCTGCCCGCGATGCCGAAGACGAGTTGCAGAAGCACTACAACGCCATCGCCGAAGGTGCCAAGGAACTGCGGATTCACCGCCCGCGCCGCCAGCGCATGTTCACTTCGGGCATCAAGGGCACCGCCGAATTCATCTGCAACACCCAAGTGCGCTCGATCAATACTTTCGTCATTGCCAAGACCTTCGGCTCGATGCTGTTCTTCGTGGTCATCGGCCTGGCCCTGGCGCTGCAAACCTTCTGGCCGAGCGCCGACAAGACCGTGATGAGCGGCTTCGTGCTGGTGCTGCTGTACATGAAAGGCCCGCTGGAACACCTGATCAGTACCTTGCCGATCGTCAGCCGCGCGCAGATTGCCTTTCGCCGCATCGCTCAATTGTCCGAACAGTTTTCCACCCCTGAGCCGCACCTGTTGCTCAGCGATCAGGGCGACGTCAAACCCGCCGTGCACCAACTGCAACTGGCGGAAGTGCGCTACACCTTCCCGTCGGTGGACGGTGCCACACCGTTCCAGTTGGGTCCGGTCAACCTGACCATCAAACAGGGCGACATCACTTTCATCGTCGGCGAAAACGGCTGCGGCAAGACCACGCTGATCAAGTTGCTGTTGGGCCTGTACACCCCGCAACAGGGGCAGATCCGCGTCAACGGCGAGGCCATCGATGCACAGAACCGCGACGACTATCGCCAGTTGTTCACCACCATTTTTGCCGACTACTACCTGTTCGACGACGTGGTCCAGGGCGACACGCACATCCCGGAAGATGCCAACAAGTACCTGCAACGCCTGGAAATCGCGCACAAGGTCAGCGTCAAGGACGGCAACTTCACCACCACCGACCTTTCCACCGGCCAGCGCAAGCGTCTGGCGCTGGTCAATGCCTGGCTGGAAGAACGGCCGGTTCTGGTGTTCGACGAATGGGCGGCGGACCAGGACCCGACCTTTCGCCGGATTTTCTACACCGAACTGCTGCCGGACCTCAAACGCCTGGGCAAGACCATCATCGTGATCTCCCACGATGACCGTTATTTCGACGTCGCCGACCAACTGGTGCGCATGGAAAGCGGCCGGGTCGTGAGCGAATTGACCCCAGCCTGATCACCCATTTCAAGACCTTGCGCAGAACCTGTGGGAGCGGGCTTGCCCGCGATAGCGGTGACGAGTGGCATGGGGAAGACAGTTGCTCCCACAGGTTTTTGTGCAGGTTTCAAAAATGAAAAAATTATTTTTCCGGTTTCGCACTCACGCCCCGTCTTAATAATAATTCCCATTAACAAAAACTCTGCACGACACTTTCAGGAGCACAGGCAGTAATGCGATCCCTTCCATGCCGCACACCTCTCGCGCTGGCCGTACAGCGTCCGACCTTGCATCGAACCTTGCTGACCAGCGTACTGCTGACCGCCACCTTGCTGGGGAGCTCGATGGCCAATGCTGCACCTGTAAAAGTTAGTATTCCTGTGCAACCGCTGTCCAGCGCGCTGACTCAACTGGGCATGCAGACCAATCTGCAAATTCTCTACAGCCCGGACCAGGTGGCCGGTCTTAAATCCCGTGCGGTATCCGGTTCGCTCGAACCTTCCGAGGCGCTGGCCGAATTGCTCAAAGGCACCGGCATCTCGTTCCAGATCAACGGCAACAGTGTGACGCTGATGTCTGGCGGCTCTTCGAGCCTGCAACTGGGCGCGACCACCATCTCCGGCCAGGCCCTGGGCCTGACCACCGAAGGCACCGGTTCCTACACCACCGGCGCCACCACCACCGCCACCAAGCTGCCGCTGACCATTCGCGAAACGCCGCAATCGGTGACCGTGGTAACCCGTCAGCAAATGGATGACCAAGGCTCCAAGAGCGTGAGTGATGTGCTGCGCAATACGCCTGGCGTCACCATGCAAAAGTACGACAGTGACCGCACCGAGTTTTCCACCCGTGGCTTTGCCATCACCAACTTCCAATACGATGGCGTCAACATTCCTTACGACGGTGTCTACGGCGAAAACCCGAACAACAGCGACGACTCGGCCAGCCTTGACCGTGTCGAAATCATCAAAGGCGCGACCGGCCTGATGACCGGCGCCGGCGACCCTGCCGCCACCGTCAACCTGGTGCGCAAGAAACCGACCAAGGAGTTCAAGGCTTCGGTCAGCGGCACCGTCGGCTCGTGGGACAACTACCGCACCGAAGGCGACATCTCCGGCTCGCTCAACGACTCCGGCAGCGTGCGCGGTCGCTTCGTTGGCGCCCTGCAGGACAAAGATTCGTACATCGACCACTACAGCCAGAAGAAAGACCTGTACTACGGCATCCTCGAAGCCGACCTGACCGACGATACCCTGCTGACATTGGGCGTCGACAAATCCAGCGCTACCCCGCGCGGCAGTTCCTGGACCGGTAACTCACCGTTCTACACCGATGGCGGCCGTACCGATTTCTCCCGCAGTTTCAACCCGGGGTCTGACTGGAGCCGTCGTGATTTCGACAGCACCACTTACTTCGCCTCCCTGGAACAAGCGCTGGCCAACGACTGGAATCTCAAGGTCACCCTCGATCAGAAGACCACGGATCACGACACCCAACTGGCGTCAGCCAGCGGCGGCAACCCGGATCGTGCCACCGGTGAAGGCATGTTCTTCTACTGGGGTCGCTGGGAAGGTCATCGCGTGCAGAACACCGCGGACGTCAATGTTTCCGGCCCGTTCAGCCTGGGTGGTCGCGAACATGAACTGGTGGCGGGTTTCATGACCTCCCATTCCCGGCAGACCGGTTCGACTTACGACAGCAGTGAGTTCGGCCTGGTGCCGGGCGATATCTTCGACTGGAAGGGCCACATCGCCAAACCGGAGTTCCCGAAAAACGGCAAGTACGAGCGCACCCAGAGCCAGAACGGCGCGTACCTGGCCACACGCCTGCGACCGACCGACGACCTGTCGTTCATCCTTGGCGGCCGCGTCAGCACCTTCAAGTACAACGAGGATTACACCTACTACCCTGGCGCCGGTCTGGGCGATACGCATGCCAGCTATAAGGAACACGGTGTCGTCACGCCCTACGCCGGCGTCGTCTATGACCTCGACGATACCTACTCGGTGTATGCCAGCTACACCAACATCTACCAGCCGCAGATCTACAAGGACGCCAGCGGCAAGACCCTGGATCCGGTGGAAGGCAACAGCTATGAAACCGGCCTGAAAGCGGCCTACTTCGAAGGCAAGCTGAACGCCAGCCTGGCCTTCTTCCGCATCGAACAGGACAACGTCGCCCAGTACGTCACCACCGACACCGCCACCGGGCAGGACGTCTACAAGCCAACCAACGGCGCCACCACCAAAGGTGTGGAACTGGAAATGGCCGGTGAACTGGCCGAAGGCTGGAACGTGTCGGCTGGTTACACCTACGCCCGTTCCCGCGACAAGGAAGAACAACGCATCTTCGGCTTCCCGCTGGCGACCACCAAACCGGAACACGTCGTGCGCACGTTCACCACTTACCGTCTGCCTGGTGCCCTGGACCAGGTCACCGTCGGCGGTGGCGTGAGCTGGCAGAGTGCGTTTTACGGCCAGACCTTCAACCCGAATGTGGATGGCAGTGGTCAAGGCGCCAGCGTCAATCTCAAGCAAGGCGGCTACACCCTCGTGGACCTGATGACCCGCTATCAGTACGACGAACACCTGAGCTTCACCGCCAACGCCTACAACGTCTTCGACAAGAAGTACCTGACGGGCCTGGGCAACTTCGGCACCACCTTCTACGGCGAGCCGCGCAATTTCCAACTCACGGCGAAGTACGACTTCTGAGCTGTTGAGCTGACCTGAAAATGCCCGCATCGTGAGATGCGGGCATTTTTTATGGAGCATTCCCACGCTCCGCGTGGGAACGCAGCCCGGGACGCTCCGCGTCCCTTCAACAGCCGAACGCAGAGCGTCTGTTGAGGCATTCCCACGCAGAGCGTGGGAACGATCTGGGTTCATCTCACACCCTCGACCGCACCCACCCCGCCACCTTTGGATCGTTCCCACGCTCCGCGTGGGAACGCAGCCCGGGACGCTCCGCGTCCCTTCAACAGC
>NZ_RCOB01000061.1:0-10802 GCF_004307665.1 Pseudomonas sp. Sample_16 | reverse complement strand
TCAACACCTCTTTTTCAACTTCCTTCTGACTTCGATGATCTGAAGCAACTTGCTGCCGAAAACCGCGTAACTCTTTGTTTACCAAGGAGTTTTCCGTTTCGACTGCGCCGGAAGTGGGGCGAATTATAGGCTTCTAAAATTCGCCGTCAACCCCTTATTTCAAGTTTATTCGGATTTGAGCGTAATACGCGCAAATGCCTTTTTACCTGCCTGGCAAACATGGGTCGCGCCCAGTGCATATATAAAGGTGCGATCCACGACCTCACCATCTACACGCACACCACCAGACCCAAGTAGATCTCGCGCCACGGCCGAGTTCTTGACCAGGCCAGCCTTATTAAGGACAGCTGCGATCGGCATGTCCTCTGCGGCAGTCAATTCGATCTCAGGCAGATCATCCGGCAGCTCGCCATCCTTCATGCGATTCCCGGCTCCGCGGTGAGCATTGGCGGCGGCCTCTTCACCGTGAAAACGAGCAACAATCTCTTCAGCCAGCTTGATCTTGATGTCACGCGGATTAGCGCCCGCCTCGACATCAGCACGCAATGCATTGATCTCATCCATGGAACGGAAGCTCAGCAGCTCGAAATAACGCCACATCAGCGCATCCGGAATGGAAACCAGCTTGCCGTACATGACTCCCGGCGCTTCCTGGATACCGACATAGTTGCCCAAAGACTTGGACATCTTCTTCACGCCATCCAGGCCTTCGAGCAACGGCATGGTCAAAATGCATTGAGCCTCCTGACCATACCCACGCTGTAGCTCTCGCCCCATCAGCAGGTTGAATTTCTGATCAGTACCACCCAACTCGACATCCGCACGCAAGGCGACCGAGTCGTAACCCTGAACCAGCGGATACAGGAACTCGTGAATAGCGATTGGCTGATTGGTCGTGTAGCGCTTGTCGAAGTCATCGCGCTCGAGCATGCGAGCCACGGTGTACTGGGAAGTCAGGCGAATGAAATCGGCCGGCCCCATCTGGTCCATCCAGGTGGAGTTGAAGGCCACTTCAGTCTTGGCAGGATCGAGAATCTTGAATACCTGAGTCTTGTAGGTCTCAGCGTTCTCCAGAACCTGCTCACGAGTCAGCGGAGGACGCGTTGCACTCTTGCCGCTCGGATCGCCAATCATCCCGGTGAAGTCACCGATCAGGAAGATCACTTGATGCCCCAGCTCCTGGAACTGGCGCAGCTTATTAATAAGCACGGTGTGACCCAGGTGCAAATCCGGCGCGGTCGGATCGAAGCCTGCCTTAATACGAAGCGGCTGGCCGCGCTTGAGCTTTTCCACCAGCTCGGACTCGACCAACAGTTCTTCTGCACCACGTTTGATCAGCGCTAGCTGCTCTTCAACCGACTTCATAACCAACCTGCAAGGCTCAGATTCAAAGGGAACCAACCATACAAGAACGTGCGTCAAATACAAGGTTTGCCCGGCGCACGGACGCCAATCCACAGACAGCGATATCCGTGGACTTGCTTCAGAGATGATTTGGTTATATTTTATACAGTTATTTCATCTTCATCATGTCATTCATCTTTTCCAATTCATCTTTTCAAAGTCAAAAAACTACTTATGACCAAAGAATCGTCTAAAGCGCCGCCGCTTTACCCGAAGACCCACCTGCTCGCTGCGAGCGGCATCGCCGCCCTTTTGAGCCTGGCGCTTCTGGTATTTCCTTCCAGTGATGTTGAAGCCAAAAAGACGACACTGAGTCTTGAACTGGAAAGCCCTGCTGAACAACTGACACAAGATCAAGACGCTGCTGAAGCCGTTCAAGCCACAAATGAGCCGGCAGCTTCTCCTTTCGCACAGATCGAAAACAGCGTCGAAGACACACCGCAAACGGCTGAAGCCGCACCGGAACCCGCCCCTGCTGTAGCGGTCGCCGAAGAAAAGAAGGCTCCCAACCACAGGGAAGTGATCGTTTCGAAGGGCGATACGCTCTCTACACTTTTCGAGAAGGTCGGTCTTCCGGCCACTTCGGTACATGACGTGCTCGCCAGCGACAAGCAGGCCAAGCAGTTCAGCCAACTCAAGCACGGGCAAAAACTCGAATTCGAATTGAGTCCGGATGGCCAGCTGAGCAGCCTGCACAGCAAGGTAAGCGACCTTGAAACCATCACCCTGAGCAAGACTGACAAGGGCTACATGTTCAACCGGATCACCGCCAAGCCAACGGTGCGATCCGCGTATGTTCACGGCGTCATCAACAGTTCGCTTTCACAATCCGCAGCCCGTGCCGGCCTGTCCCATAGCCTTACCATGGACATGGCCAGTGTATTTGGCTACGACGTCGACTTCGCCCAGGATATTCGCCAGGGTGACGAGTTCGACGTGATTTACGAACAGAAAGTGGTCAACGGCAAAGCTGTCGGCAACGGCCCAATCCTGTCTGCACGCTTCACCAACCGCGGCAAGACCTACACCGCCGTGCGTTACACCAACAAACAAGGCAACAGCAGCTACTACACCGCCGATGGCAACAGCATGCGCAAGGCGTTCATCCGGACTCCGGTAGATTTCGCCCGCATCAGTTCGAAGTTCTCCATGGGTCGCAAACACCCGATCCTGAACAAGATCCGCGCTCACAAAGGCGTGGACTACGCAGCTCCGCGCGGTACGCCGATCAAGGCTGCGGGTGATGGCAAAGTATTGCTGGCCGGCCGCCGCGGGGGTTACGGCAACACCGTGATTCTGCAGCACGGCAACAGCTACCGCACGCTGTATGGCCACATGCAAGGCTTTGCCAAAGGCATCAAGACCGGAGGCTCAGTCAAACAGGGCCAGGTGATCGGCTACATCGGCACCACCGGCCTGTCCACCGGTCCGCATTTGCATTACGAGTTCCAGGTAAACGGCGTGCACGTCGACCCATTGGGCCAGAAAGTCGCGATGGCCGATCCGATTTCCAAAGCAGAACGCGCACGCTTCCTGGCACAGAGCCAACCGCTGATGGCGCGTATGGACCAGGAAAAAGCCACCCAGCTAGCTTCGGCGAAGCGCTGAGTCATGCCGTTTTATATAGGCGTGATGTCCGGGACCAGTCTTGATGGCCTGGACATTGCCCTGGTCGAGCAGACCTCGGCGATCAGGCTGATCGCCACCCACTACATTCCCATGCCCGATTCTTTGCGCACAGAACTGCTTGGCCTGTGCGCCAGCGGTCCGGACGAAATTGCCCGCTCCGCCATCGCCCAGCAGAACTGGGTAAAACTCGCGGCACAGGGCATCAACGCCCTCCTCACTCAACAGCACCTTACCCGTGACGATATTCGCGCGATCGGCAGCCATGGCCAAACCATTCGCCATGAACCTGCGCGCGGTTTCACGGTGCAAATCGGTAATCCCGCGCTGCTGACCGAGCTGACAGGTATTACCGTGGTCAGCGACTTCCGCAGTCGGGATGTGGCCGCTGGCGGTCAAGGTGCTCCGCTGGTCCCAGCCTTTCATGAAGCTCTGTTCGATGCGCAGCCCGGCAACCGCGCGGTGCTCAACATCGGCGGCTTCAGCAACCTCAGCCTGATCGAACCCGGCAAGCCGGTTAGCGGCTTCGACTGCGGCCCGGGCAACGTACTGCTCGATGCCTGGATTCATCAGCAACGTGGCGACAGCTATGATCGTGACGGCCAATGGGCCGCCAGTGGCAAGGTCCAACCCACGCTGTTGAAGGCGCTGCTCAGTGATCCATTCTTCGTCACCCAAGGCCCGAAAAGCACCGGCAGGGAAGTGTTCAACCTGCCATGGTTGATGCAACACCTCGCGCACCTCCCGCCCTTCGCTGCCGAAGACGTGCAGGCAACGCTGCTTGAACTGACCGCATTGACCATCACCGAGTCATTGCAAGGCGCCCAGACAGACACACAAGAAGTGCTGGTCTGCGGCGGTGGCGCGCATAACGCCACACTGATGAGTCGTTTGGCCAGCCTGCTTCCGAAGGCGAAAGTCAGCAGTACATCAACCTATGGCGTCGATCCCGACTGGGTCGAAGCCATGGCATTTGCCTGGCTCGCTCACTGCTGCCTCGAAGGCATCGCCGCCAATCGCCCAAGTGTGACCGGCGCGCGCGGGCTACGCGTCCTTGGCGCTATCTATCCTGCATAAAGCCCGGACAGCAAAACGCCGCAGGGCCTGGCGGCCATGCGGCGTTGAGTGATGCTGGAGTGCTGATCAGATCGAGAAAGAAGAACCACAGCCACAGGTAGTGGTTGCGTTCGGGTTCTTGATAACGAAACGCGAACCTTCCAGACCTTCCTGATAATCCACCTCGGCGCCTGCCAGATACTGGAAGCTCATCGGATCGACCACCAGACTCACACCTTCGCGCTCGACGATGGTGTCGTCATCGGCCACTTCTTCATCGAAGGTGAAGCCGTACTGAAACCCTGAACAACCGCCGCCCGTAACGAATACGCGCAGCTTCAAGCGATCATTCCCCTCTTCATCGACCAGGCTCTTCACCTTGTGCGCGGCACCGTGGGTGAATTGCAAAGCCGTGGGGGTGAAGGATTCGACGCTCATGCTGACTATCTCCCGGCGCTAAGCCGTCATATTGCGTGATGACGCGCATTATCCGCTTCTCCTAGAAAAGCGGTCAACTATTGTTATGCTATATCAACCAACCCAACCGCCATCCGCAAATGCAAAAAGGCCCGTTCAACGGGCCTTTTTTGGTGTGCAAACCAGCTTTACGGCAGCATGCCTGCGTGGGACAGACCCAGACGTTCGTCCAGGCCGAACAGGATGTTCATGTTCTGTACCGCTTGCCCCGAAGCACCTTTGACCAGGTTATCGATCACCGAGAGTACGACTACCAGATCACCGTCCTGCGGACGATGCACCGCAATACGGCATACGTTGGCACCGCGCACGCTGCGGGTTTCCGGATGACTTCCGGCCGGCATGACGTCGACGAACGGTTCGTTGGCATAGCGCTTTTCAAACAGCGCCTGCAGATCCACCGAGCGGTCCACGACCGTCGCGTATAGCGTCGAGTGAATGCCACGGATCATCGGCGTAAGGTGCGGAACGAAAGTCAGGCCTACGTCCTTGCCCGCTGCACGGCGCAACCCCTGACGAATTTCCGGCAGGTGACGATGACCTTTGACGGCGTACGCCTTCATGCTTTCCGACGTTTCGGAGTACAGCGAGCCTACAGAGGCACCCCGGCCAGCGCCGCTCACGCCAGACTTGCAGTCAGCGATCAGGTGCGAAGCATCGGCCAGGCCGGCTTCGAGCAATGGCAGGAACCCCAATTGCGTCGCCGTTGGATAGCAACCCGGGACAGCAATCAGGCGCGCCTTCTTGATTTGCTCACGATTGACTTCCGGCAGACCATAGACCGCCTCGTCCAGCAACTCTGGCGCGCCATGCGGCTGGCCATACCACTTGGCCCACTCATCGGCATCCTGCAGACGGAAATCCGCCGACAGGTCGATGACTTTGGTCCCGGCTGCCAGCAGTTCACCCGCCAAGGCATGGGCAACACCGTGGGGCGTGGCGAAGAACACAACATCGCAGGCGCCCAGCGTCTTGATGTCCGGAACGCTGAATGCCAAACCGTCGTAGTGGCCGCGCAGGTTCGGATACATGTCGGCCACGGCAAGGCCAGCCTCGGATCGGGAAGTGATGACAACGACTTCCGCTTGCGGATGTTGCGCCAACAGACGCAGCAGTTCGACACCGGTGTAACCCGTGCCGCCGACGATACCGACCTTGACCATAAACCTGCCCTCAACGAACCCACTGGAAAGCCGTCGATAATAGGGGCCGCGCGCGCCTGCGACAACCGGCAAGGTGACGTGCGGACGCTCAAGCCTCTACTATTCCGGCTACCGTGAATCCTGGGATAACTAAAAATGCTTTTTCTGTGGCTTAAAGCGCTTCATATCGTCAGCGTCGTTTGCTGGTTCGCCGGCCTGTTCTACCTGCCGCGCTTGTTCGTTTATCACGCTCAAAGCGAAGACACCGTCAGTAAGGAGCGTTTCAGCATCATGGAGCGCAAGCTGTACCGGGGCATCATGGGGCCGGCGATGATTGCGACCCTGATCTTCGGCGGCTGGCTGATCAGCCTGAACCCCGGCGCTTATTTCAGCCAAGGCGGATGGATGCACGCCAAATTGAGCCTGGTGGTATTGCTGATCGGTTACCACCACATGTGCGGTGCGCAGGTAAAGCGTTTTGCCCGTGGCGAAAACACCCGCAGCCATGTCTTTTTTCGCTGGTTCAATGAAGTGCCGGTTCTGATATTGCTGGCAATCGTAATTCTGGTCGTCGTTCGGCCGTTCTAATTCCAACAGATAACTTACCGGGGTACTTCCAATGTCGCTGCCCGCTCTGCTCGAACAACGTCTGCGTTTGCCCGTGGTGGCAGCGCCGATGTTCCTGATATCCAACCCGCAACTGGTGCTCGCCTGCTGCCGTAATGGCGTGGTAGGCAGTTTCCCTGCGTTGAACCAGCGCGAGAGCAGCGGCTTCAAAGCCTGGCTGGAGGAGATCGAAGCAGGACTGGCAACAATGGAAGAACCTGCGCCATACGCGGTGAACCTGATCGTCCACAACAGCAACCCTCGGCTCCAGGCTGACCTCGATATCTGCATCGAACACAAAGTGCCGATCGTGATCACCAGCCTCGGCGCGGTGAAAGAGCTGGTCGACGCGGTCCACAGCTACGGTGGCCTGGTGTTCCATGACGTAACGAACCGCCGCCATGCAGAGAAGGCCGCCGAGGCCGGTGTGGATGGCCTGATCGCCGTCGCCGCAGGCGCTGGCGGGCATGCCGGGACCTGGAGCCCGTTCTCGCTGATCGCCGAGATCCGGCAGTTCTTCGACAAGACCTTGCTCTTGGCTGGCTGCCTTAACCACGGCCACGAAATTCTGGCGGCGCAATTGCTCGGTGCAGATCTTGCCTACTTCGGCACGCGATTTATCGGCACAACCGAGAGTCATGCACCCGACGCTTATAAAGAGATGCTGCTGACGTCCAAAGCGGCGGACATCGTCCATACTCCAGCGGTGTCAGGTGTGCCGGCGAGCTTCATGCGCCAAAGCCTCGAAGCTGCCGGCTTCGACATGGCGGCGCTGCAAAATAAAGGCGAGGTCAATTTCGGCTCTAAACTCAAGCCGCTGAACGATGAAGCCAAAGCCTGGAAAACCGTGTGGTCCGCAGGCCAGGGCGTAGGCGAAATCGATGACCTGCCGAGTGTTGACCAATTGGTCGCGCGCCTCGACGCCGAGTATCGCAAGGCGCTGGAGCACGCCGCTCAATTACCCAAGCGCTGGCCACGCTGAAACAAAAACAGGCCAGTCCACATGGCTGGCCTTACACTCGCTGTACTAAAACTCTCGCGACAAGGATGCCTCGGCAATGAGCGAAGACCGTTTCAAGATCGTGTTCGACGGCGCTCTGCTACCAGGTGTCGATATTGGCACCGCCAAACTCAATCTCGCGGCGCTGTTCAAGAGCGACGTCACCGCCATCGAACGCTTGTTCAGTGGCCGGCCTGTTGCCCTCAAGCGCGATCTGTCGCACGCCGATGCACAGACCTACCTCCAGGCTCTGAAGAACACCGGCATCGATGCGCGTATCGAATCCGAACCTTCGATCCAATTGCATCTGTCCGACGTTCACGATCATGTGCCCGCTGACGCGATAGCAGAGCCGCAGTCTCCTTATGC
The DNA here is from genome assembly GCF_004307665.1 of Pseudomonas sp. Sample_16. Classification (NCBI taxonomy): domain Bacteria; kingdom Pseudomonadati; phylum Pseudomonadota; class Gammaproteobacteria; order Pseudomonadales; family Pseudomonadaceae; genus Pseudomonas; species Pseudomonas sp. Sample_16. The sequence goes on along the minus strand of NZ_RCOB01000061.1, from coordinate 3,122 downwards.
ACCTCCTCGAGCCATTGTCGGTGAAGGTGTTACAGGGTTCGCCACACTCAAACCATTTGGCGTTGAAGGGCGTATCGGGCGCCTGCGTTTTCTCGCCTGGTCGATGGTGCTTGGACTTGTGACAATGGCCGTTGTCGGTGTATTCGCCCTGATTGGCCTCGCGCTTGTCAGCAGCGACTCGACTGCCGGCCTGATCATCGCTGGCATTATGGCCTTCTCCCTCTGTCTGGCGTTCCTCATCGCCAGCATCATGATCAGCGTCCAGCGCTTGCACGATATTGGCTGGTCAGGCTGGCTGTGGTTGCTCAATCTTGTGCCGTTCGTGGGCAGTTTCTTTCCGCTGTTGCTGCTGGCGATGCCGGGTAACCAGACTGCCAACCGGTACGGCGCTCCGCCGCCACCCAACAGCACTGCCGTCAAAGTGTTATCCGCGTTATGGCTGGTGGTGATCGCGCTGTTTATCGTCGCAGCTCTGGCGGGCGGCCTTTCGGCCATAAAGGATGAGTACGAAAACACACTCGAAAGCAGCTACCAAAGTGGCTCGGTCACCACCGACGAAATTGAAGTCGAAGTCGAACCTGACGCAAATTCGGCCGCCGATGCAGCCGAAGAAGCCCAGCCCCCTGTAGACTCTGCCAAAGAATGAACAGCGCTCCCCACCCGTGACACCCGCGTCGCGGCGCGGAGCTGTTGCGATGGAGAACTGCATGACCCGTTACGCTCTGATCACTGGCGCTTCCAGCGGCATCGGCCTGGCGATGGCCGAAGCGCTGGCCCGCCGCGGACGCAGCCTGCTTCTGGTGGCCCGACAGCGTGATCAGCTGGAAAGTATTGCAACTGAATTGACGCAACGCTTTGGCGTGGAAGTGCTGTTCCGCGCCTGCGACCTGGGGGAACCGCTGCGGTTGTCCGGGTTCCTGCTGGAGTTGGAGGAAGGTGACCGTCAGATCGATCTGCTGGTCAATTGCGCCGGTATCGGCACCTGCGGTCCCTTTCTGGCCCAGGACTGGATGACCGAGCAAGACCTGATCGAAGTCAACATCCTGGCCCTCACGCGTTTATGCCACGCCATCGGTAACAGTATGGCGCTACAAGGCGGCGGGCAGATCCTGAATGTCGCTTCGGTCGCAGCGTTCCATCCTGGTCCGTGGATGAGCACTTATTACGCGAGCAAGGCCTACGTGCTGCACTTCTCCGAAGGGCTGCGCGTCGAGCTGAAAAAATGTGCGGTCAAGGTCTCGGTGCTCTGCCCTGGTCCGACGCGCACCGGATTTTTCCGTACCGCGCAGTTGAACACAGACAAACTGGCCGACAGCAAACTGCTGATGAGCCCGCAAGAAGTGGCGCTCTACACCGTACGGGCTCTTGAGAAAAACCGCGCAATCATTATTCCGGGACGGCGCAATCGCTGGCTCGCCGCCCTGTCCCGGTTCGGCTCGCGCTGGCTGATCCGGACAATCACCGGCATGGTCAACAAGGCTTATTGCCCGCGCTAAAAGGTCTGGCAGGTAAAAAGCTGGGCTCGGGCAAATCCCATGAGTACACTCAGGCCAGCCCAAACAACGGAGAAAACAGCTGTGGATACTCTGTTCACCAAGATCATAAACCGGGAAATTCCGGCGAAGATCATCTACGAGGACGACCAGGTTCTGGCCTTCCACGACATCGCCCCACAGGCACCGGTACATTTTCTGGTGATTCCGAAGAAGCCGGTGCGCACCCTGAATGACCTGACCGAAGACGACAAGGCATTGGCCGGGCACATTCTGTTTACCGCCCAGCGCCTGGCTTTGGAGCTTGGTTGTGAGAAGGGCTTTCGCGTTGTCATGAACTGCAATGAAGAAGGTGGACAAACTGTCTATCACATTCATATGCATGTGCTGGGTCAGCGCCAGATGCACTGGCCGCCGGGCTGATGACAACACACCCGATGGGAACGGCCAAGTGGCGCTCCCATCGGGGTATCACAACATTGTCATGGCAACTGCAGCACAATGACCCAGCGCAAACCTTCCCCGGCCGATTGGGTTAAACTGGCCGCCGAGATTCCTCCGGAGGTCAGCATGACTACCCAACGTCACTACTCGCCGATTGACCGCCTTCTGCTGCAAGCCGATGCCGCGATGCGTACTTTGCTGCCTTTCAGTGGCCAGCCATACCGCCCGTCACCCGCCATCGTGCAGCCGGACGTGAAAATGAGCGATGAAGAGACCCGGCACGTCGCCGGCCTGATGCGCATCAACCATACCGGCGAAGTCTGCGCCCAGGCGCTGTACCAGGGCCAAGCCCTGACCGCCAAGCTGCCGCAAGTGCGCGCCGCCATGGAGCATGCCGCCGAAGAAGAAGTCGACCATCTGGCCTGGTGCGAACAACGCATCCATCAGTTGGGCAGCCACACCAGCATTCTCAATCCGCTGTTCTATGGCATGTCGTTCGGAATCGGCGCTGTTGCCGGGCTGATCAGTGACAAAGTCAGCCTGGGTTTCGTTGCAGCGACCGAAGATCAGGTGTGCAAACACTTGAACGAACACCTTGAGCAACTGCCGGCCGAGGATGAAAAGTCCCGGGCGATCCTGGAGCAAATGCGCATCGACGAAGAACAGCACGCCGAAAGTGCGCTAGACGCAGGCGGCTTTCGGTTTCCGGCGCCGGTGAAGTTCGGGATGAGCTTGCTGGCCAAGGTGATGACCAAGAGTACTTATCGGATCTGACCTGAGGTAGCGAGCTGGCTCGCTTCTACAAGGGACAAAAAAGGCGGCTACCGTGTGGTATTCGCCTTTTTTGTGCTCGAGAACTGTCGAATCAACCGAGCTCGATGATCTCGTAGTCGTGGGTAATTTCGACACCCGCCGCGCCAAGCATGATCGATGCCGAGCAGTATTTTTCGGCGGACAGTTCGATGGCACGCTTGACCTGGGCCTCTTTCAAGCCACGGCCCTTGACCACAAAGTGCATGTGGATTTTGGTGAAGACTTTCGGGTCCTCGGTCGCGCGCTCGGCTTCGAGGAAGGCTTCACAGCTCTCGACAGCCTGGCGGGATTTCTTGAGGATGCTGACCACATCGAAGTTGCTGCAACCGCCAACACCCAGCAGGAGCATTTCCATCGGCCGGACACCCAGGT
>NZ_RCOB01000106.1:0-10998 GCF_004307665.1 Pseudomonas sp. Sample_16 | reverse complement strand
CATGCGCACTTCATAACTCAACACCTGCACCGCCGCCCCAAGGTTCAGCGAACTGAACTCAGGGTCTGAGGGGATGTGCACGTGATAATGACATCGCTGCAGCTCTTCGTTGGTCAGGCCGGAATCTTCACGCCCGAACACCAGGGCGATTTCCGCGCCCTGCCCGGCTTCCTCGACCACTTTCGTCCCGCATTCGCGGGGATCGAGCAGCGGCCATGGAATCCGACGATCACGGGCGCTGGTGCCCAGCACCAGATTGCAGCCGACCAGGGCATCTTCCAAAGTGGCGACGACTTGCGCGTTTTCAAGGATGTCACCGGCACCAGAAGCACGGGCGTCGGCTTCGTGATGCGGGAACAGACGAGGCTCGACCAGCACCAGCCGCGACAGGCCCATGTTCTTCATGGCACGCGCAGCCCCGCCGATATTGCCCGGATGGCTGGTATTGACCAGGACGACACGAATGTTTTGCAGCAAGGGAGGCGCTCTCGAACACAATAATCGGGAGCAGAATCTTACAGCTCATCCTACCGTTAAGCCATGAAAGCGAACGTCGTCCTTCTCCTGTAGAAACTTTCTGATAGAATGCCCGGCTTTCTTTAACAACCTTAGGTGACACATCCATGCAGCCCATGCTGAATATCGCGCTGCGCGCCGCCCGCAGCGCCAGTGAATTGATCTTCCGCTCCATCGAGCGCCTGGATACCATCAAGGTCGACGAAAAAGACGCCAAGGATTACGTATCCGAGGTGGATCGCGCCGCCGAACAGAAAATCATCGACGCCCTGCGCAAGGCTTACCCGAATCACTCGATCCTGGGTGAAGAAACCGGCCTGCACGCCGGCACCGGCATCGAAGGCGAAGAGTACCTGTGGATCATCGATCCACTGGACGGCACCACCAACTTCCTGCGCGGCATTCCTCACTTCGCTGTCAGCATCGCCTGCAAATACCGCGGTCGTCTTGAGCACGCTGTTGTTCTGGACCCGGTTCGCCAGGAAGAATTCACCGCCAGCCGTGGTCGCGGCGCTCAACTGAACGGTCGTCGCCTGCGCGTCAGCGGCCGCACCAGCCTGGACGGCGCCCTGCTGGGTACCGGCTTCCCGTTCCGTGACGACCAGATGGACAACCTCGACAACTACCTGGGCATGTTCCGCGCCCTGGTGGGCCAGACTGCCGGCATCCGCCGTGCCGGTTCGGCGAGCCTGGACCTGGCCTATGTAGCCGCCGGCCGTTTCGATGCGTTCTGGGAGTCGGGCCTGTCCGAGTGGGACATGGCGGCAGGCGCCCTGCTGATTCAGGAAGCAGGCGGCCTGGTGAGCGACTTCACCGGTGGTCACGACTTCCTTGAAAAAGGCCACGTCGTTGCCGGTAACACCAAATGCTTCAAGGCCGTTTTGACGGCCATCCAGCCGCACCTGCCCGCCTCGCTGAAGCGCTAAGCTTCCCGCGACAGAAAAAGCACCCTTCGGGGTGCTTTTTTTATGCCCGAAACTGCCAACCCTTGTAGGAGCCGGCTTGCTGGCGATTCGATCTGACATTCACCATTGATGTCGACTGTTAGACCGCGATCGCCAGCAAGCCGGCTCCTACAGAGGCGGAATGCTGGCGAACCGATCTGACATTCACCATTGATGTCGACTGTTAGACCGTGATCGCCAGCAAGCCGGCTCCTACAAGGGAGATTGGTAGTGATTCAGAAATTGCGGATACAAAAAAAGCACCCCGCAGGGTGCTTCTTTTTTAACCGACCTCAGCGCTTCACTGAGCCGCCTGATTCTCCGACAAGACCAACTTGCCCTCTTTATCCACAGGGATCTGGTTGCCTGGATCGCGATCCATGCGCACCTTGCCTTCCTTGCCGTCCAGCGAATAACGCACGTCGTAACCCACAACCTTGTCGCTGATGTCATTCACCGTATTACAACGGGTTTGGGTCGTGGTGTAGGTGTCACGCTCCTGCATGCCCTCCTGAACCTTGTTGCCGGCATAACCACCACCGACCGCGCCCGCAACCGTGGCAATCTTCTTGCCAGTGCCGCCGCCGATCTGGTTACCCAGCAAACCGCCTGCCAGCGCACCTACCACTGTACCGGCGATCTGGTGTTGATCTTTCACCGGCGCTTGCCGGGTGACCGTGACGTCCTTGCACACTTCACGTGGAGTCTTGATTTGAGTCTTCACCGGCTCAACAGCGAGTACTTGCGCGTACTCAGGACCGTTATCTTTAACCAGGCTGTAGGTGGCCACAGCACCCCCGGCAGTCACACCGACAGCACCCAATACCGCACCAACCAGCATCGACTTGTTCACATGAACCTCCTGACCATCACCCGCGGAACATGTCCGCGCTTCTCCCAGCCTTGGAGCATAAAAAAAGGCGCGAGTTCAACTCGCGCCTTTTTCGGCTGACAGCTGGAAACGATGGCCGTTATGGACGGTCGTCGACTTCCTTCTCGGTATTCGCCGGAGGAATCAGGTCTTCAGTGCTCAGGTTCAGCCAGATCAGCACCACGTTGGCGATGTAGATCGACGAGTAGGTACCCGCCAGAACACCGATGAACAGGGCAATGGAGAAGCCGAACAGGTTGTCGCCACCGAAGAAAAGCAATGCTGCGATCGCCAGCAAGGTGGAGATCGACGTCGCCATGGTCCGCAGCAGGGTTTGCGTGGTCGAGATGTTGATGTTCTCGATCAGGTTGGCCTTGCGCAGGACCCGGAAGTTCTCACGAACCCGGTCGAATACCACGATGGTGTCGTTGAGCGAGTAACCGATGATCGCCAATACCGCCGCCAGTACCGTCAGATCGAAGGTGATCTGGAAGAACGACAGGATACCGATGGTCACGATCACATCGTGGATCAGCGAAACGATTGCACCGACCGCAAACTTCCACTGAAAGCGGAAAGCCAGGTAGATCAGGATGCCGCCCAGCGCCATCAGCATGCCGAGGCCGCCCTGGTCGCGCAGCTCTTCACCCACCTGCGGGCCGACGAACTCGACACGCTTGACCGTTGCCGGGTTCTCGCCACCGACCTTCTGCAAGGCCTCGGCGACCTGGTGCCCCAGTTGCGGGTCTTCGCCAGGCATACGCACCAGCAGATCGGTGGTCGCACCGAAGTTCTGCACGATGGCTTCGTGATAGCCGGCAGTCACCAGCTGTTCACGCACCTTGGTGACGTCGGCCGGACGCTCGTAGGTCAGCTCGATGAGCGTACCGCCGGTGAAGTCCAGGCCCCAGTTCATGCCCTTGGTGGCGACGCTGAACAGGGCCAGCACGGTAAGGAACAATGTGACGCCGAACGCGAAGTTGCGAACGCCCATGAAGTTGATTGTACGTAACATGGCAGCCCCTTAAATCCACAACTTCTTGAAGTCACGACCGCCGAAGATCAGGTTGACCATCGCGCGGGTCACCATGATGGCCGTGAACATCGAGGTAAAGATCCCGAGGGACATGGTCACTGCGAAGCCTTTGACCGGGCCGGTGCCCATGGCAAAGAGGATGCCGCCGACCAACAGTGTTGTCAGGTTGGCGTCGAGAATCGCAGTAAATGCCCGGCCGAAGCCTTCGTTGATTGCACGCTGCACGGTCATGCCGGCGGCGATCTCTTCACGAATCCGCGAGAAGATCAGCACGTTGGCGTCGACCGCCATACCCATGGTCAACACGATACCGGCGATACCCGGCAGGGTCAGCGTTGCACCCAGCAGCGACATCAAGGCCAGCAGCATCACCATGTTCACCGCCAGCGCGACGGTGGCGATGATGCCGAAGAAGCGGTAGATGGCGATGATGAACAGCGAGACGAACAGCATGCCCCACAGCGACGCATCGATACCCTTGGTGATGTTGTCCGCACCCAGGCTCGGGCCGATGGTGCGCTCTTCAGCGAAGTACATCGGCGCCGCCAGACCACCGGCACGCAACAGCAGCGCCAGTTCAGACGATTCGCCCTGGCCGTTCAGGCCGGTGATACGGAATTGCGCACCCAGCGGCGACTGAATGGTCGCCAGGCTGATGATTTTCTTCTCTTCCTTGAAGGTCTGTACCGGCACGTCTTTCTCGACGCCGTTGACCACTTGCTTGGTGTAAGTGGTCACAGGACGCTGCTCGATGAAGATCACCGCCATGCTGCGACCGACGTTCGAACGGGTCGCACGGCTCATCAGCTCGCCACCATGCCCGTCCAGGCGAATATTCACTTCCGGCGAGCCTTGCTCACCGAAACCTGCCTTCGCATCGGTTACCTGGTCACCAGTGATGATCAAGCCACGTTCGATCAGGGCCGGAGGACGGTTGCCCTCACGGAACTCGAAGGATTCGGAAGTGGCTTTCGAAGCACCAGGCTCAGCTGCCAGACGGAACTCGAGGTTGGCCGTCTTGCCGAGGATACGCTTGGCTTCTGCGGTGTCCTGCACGCCCGGCAACTCAACCACGATACGGTTGGCGCCCTGACGCTGAACGATCGGTTCGGCAACACCCAGCTCGTTGACGCGGTTACGTACCGTGGTCAAGTTCTGCTTGATGGAGTATTCGCGGATTTCCGCCAGCTTGGCCGGGGTCATCGCCAGACGCAGTACCGGTTGACCATTGAGGTCGGCCGGAACAATGTCGAAATCGTTGAAATTCTTGCGGATCAGGCTACGGGCCTGTTCACGGGTTGCTTCATCAGTGAAGCCCAGCTGAATGGCACCATCGAGTTGCGGCAGGCTGCGATAGCGCAGTTTCTCTTTACGCAACAGGCTCTTGACGTCGCCTTCGTAGACTTTCAGGCGTGCATCGAGGGCTTTGTCCATGTCCACTTCCAGCAGGAAGTGCACACCACCGGACAAGTCCAGACCCAGCTTCATCGGGTGCGCAGCGAGGTTGCGCAGCCATTGCGGGGTGGTTTGTGCCAGGTTCAGCGCGACAACGTAGTCATCACCCAACGCCTTGCGCACGACGTCCTTGGCTGGCAGCTGATCTTCAGCCTTGGTCAGGCGAATCAGCCCGCCCTTGCCGCCCTCTGCCAGCGTGGCAGCCTTGACGTTGATCCCGGATTCCTTGAGCGCAGCGCTCACACGGTCCAGATCAGCCTGATTGACCTGCAGTGCTGTGCTGGCACCGCTGACCTGAATGGCCGGGTCATCAGGATAAAGATTGGGAGCGGAATAAATCAGACCGATCGCCAGCACCGCCAGGATCAGAATGTATTTCCACAGAGGATATTTGTTCAGCATCACGCCGCCCGTTTATGACGCGGGGCGCCTTGCGCGCCCCGTCGATTGAAAATGAAGATGAAACTTAGATCGCTTTCAGCGTGCCTTTTGGCAGCGTGGCGGCGATGGCGCCTTTCTGGAATTTCATTTCGACGGTGTCGGAAACTTCCAGAACGACGAAATCGTCAGCTACTTTGGTGATCTTGCCGGCGATACCGCCAGTGGTCACGACTTCGTCGCCTTTCTGCAGGCTGCTCAGCAGGTTTTTCTGCTCTTTGGCGCGCTTGGCCTGTGGACGCCAGATCATCAGGTAGAAGATGACCAGGAAGCCGACCAGGAAAATCCACTCGAAACCGCCGCCCATTGGGGCTGCCGCAGGTGCAGCAGCGTCAGCCATGGCATTAGAGATAAAAAAGCTCATTTAGCACTCCAGTTGCAAATGTTGAATCTTGGGGTCAGAAAACTCAGTCCAAAGGCGGAACAGGTAACCCGCGTTTGGCGTAGAAGGCATCGACAAAGGCGGCCAATGTACCCTGTTGAATAGCCTCGCGCAAACCAGCCATAAGCACTTGATAATGACGCAAGTTATGGATGGTATTAAGCATGCTTCCCAGCATTTCGCCGCACTTGTCCAGGTGATGCAGATAAGCGCGGGAGAAGTTCTGGCAGGTATAGCAATCGCAGGTCGGATCGAGCGGCGAATCATCATGGCGATGGAACGCGTTTCGGATCTTCAGCACGCCGGTATCGATGAACAGATGCCCGTTGCGGGCATTACGGGTTGGCATCACGCAATCGAACATGTCCACACCGCGGCGCACACCCTCAACCAAGTCTTCGGGTTTGCCAACGCCCATAAGGTAACGAGGTTTGTCAGCCGGCATCATGCCCGGCAGATAATCCAGCACCTTGATCATTTCATGCTTGGGCTCGCCCACCGACAGACCGCCAATGGCCAGGCCGTCGAAGCCGATCTTGTCGAGGCCTTCCAGGGAGCGCATGCGCAAATCCTGGTGCATGCCGCCCTGAACGATACCGAACAGCGCCGCCGTGTTGTCGCCGTGGGCGTTTTTCGAGCGCTGAGCCCAACGCAATGACAATTCCATGGAAATACGGGCGACGTCTTCGTCAGCCGGGTACGGCGTGCATTCGTCGAAAATCATCACGATGTCGGAGCCCAGGTCGCGCTGGACCTGCATCGACTCTTCCGGGCCCATGAACACCTTGGCGCCGTCGACCGGGGAAGCGAAGGTCACGCCCTCCTCCTTGATCTTGCGCATGGCACCCAGGCTGAACACCTGGAAACCGCCGGAGTCGGTCAGGATCGGGCCTTTCCACTGCATGAAATCGTGCAGGTCGCCGTGCTTCTTGATCACTTCCGTGCCCGGGCGCAGCCACAGGTGGAACGTGTTGCCCAGAATGATCTCGGCACCGGTCGCCTCGATATCCCGTGGCAGCATGCCCTTGACCGTGCCATACGTGCCCACTGGCATGAAAGCCGGGGTCTCGACGGTACCGCGCGGGAAGGTCAAGCGACCACGACGAGCCTTGCCATCAGTGGCCAGCAGCTCGAAAGACATACGACAGGTGCGACTCATACTGTTTCCTCTGGGCCCGATTCTTTAGGGGCAGTCGGCGCAGGATTACGCGTGATGAACATCGCATCACCGTAGCTGAAAAAGCGGTATCCATTGTCGACAGCAGCCTTGTAGGCGGCCATGGTCTCGGGATAACCGGCGAACGCCGAAACCAGCATCAACAGCGTGGATTCGGGCAAATGGAAGTTGGTGACCAAGGCATCGACCACATGAAACGGCCGGCCAGGGTAAATGAAAATATCTGTATCGCCGCTGAACGGCTTGAGCACGCCATCGCGCGCGGCACTTTCCAGCGAGCGCACACTGGTGGTCCCCACCGCCACCACACGACCGCCACGAGCACGGCAGGCGGCAACCGCATCGACCACGTCCTGGCCGACTTCCAACCATTCGCTGTGCATGTGGTGGTCTTCGATCTTCTCCACGCGCACCGGCTGGAACGTACCTGCGCCGACGTGCAAGGTCACGAACGCCGTCTCGACGCCCTTGGCGGCAATCGCCTCCATCAGCACCTGATCGAAATGCAGCCCCGCCGTCGGCGCCGCCACCGCCCCCAGGCGCTCGGCGTACACAGTCTGATAACGCTCGCGGTCCGAGCCTTCATCCGGGCGGTCTATATAAGGAGGCAACGGCATGTGCCCGACGCGGTCGAGCAGCGGCAACACCTCCTCGGCAAACCCCAGCTCGAACAACGCATCGTGCCGCGCCAGCATCTCGGCCTCGCCACCGCCGTCGATCAGGATCTTCGACCCAGGCTTGGGCGACTTGCTGGAACGCACATGGGCCAGTACGCGATGACTGTCGAGCACCCGCTCCACCAGGATTTCCAGCTTGCCGCCGGAAGCCTTCTGGCCAAACAGCCGCGCCGGAATCACCCGGGTATTGTTGAACACCATCAAGTCACCGGGGCGCAAATGCTCCAGCAAATCAGTGAATTGACGGTGTGCCAGGGCGCCGCTGACCCCATCCAGGGTCAACAGGCGACTACCGCGACGCTCGGCCAAAGGATGGCGGGCGATCAGCGAATCAGGGAGCTCGAAAGTAAAGTCAGCAACGCGCATGATGGGGTTCGTCTAGCAGGGCCGGGAAGTCTAGCGGAAATATCAAAAATTCTCCATGTACCTGATTGACCAGCGGTTATCTCATCTCTATACTTCGCCGCCATTGAGCCCTGATGGCGGAATTGGTAGACGCGGCGGATTCAAAATCCGTTTTCGAAAGGAGTGGGAGTTCGAGTCTCCCTCGGGGCACCAAAATTAAGAAAGGTCTTGCTTAGCAAGGCCTTTTTTTTCGCCTGCAGAAAAGCACCAACCCCCACCGCCATCCTGTGGGAGCTGGCTTGCCAGCGATGCTTTTGATCTCCTCCCCCTCGGTCAGTAAAACACTCATCAAGGATTCCCCCCATGGAATTGCACCTGGAAACCGTCGCCCTCTTCTCCCTCAAACTGGCTTATGAATCGGAAGGCCAGAGCCCGATTTTGCGGGATGATCTGGTGATGGGTGATTACCAGCGGGATGTGTTTGAGTTGCTGGTGCGGCGGGGGGATGTTGAGGGGATTCAGGTGAAGGTGGGTGAGTGTGTTGGGTTGGCGTTGGAGGCTGTTGGGGGTGTGGATAAGCCGTTGGGGCGGGAGTTGGGGAGGTTGGCGGCTGAATTAGCAGGTATCCAGACGATGGAGCAGATTGATGCGCCACTCATCGCTTTAAAGGACTATTTGAAAGATATCCAGTGATATGAGCATTTGTTGTCGAGACATTGCGCATTGCAGTTGCCAACCTGCTGCTTGAGTAGACCTATCAGTTCTGCTAGTACCCCTACCTCGCCAGTTATTCAATAATGAACGCCTTCACTTGGGATTTCAGAGGTGTTCACCCATGACTGCCCGAAGCGAAACTCTACTGTGCCAATATCGCCATGATGCCCTCGACCAGCTGGTCGGTAACGTGATGCAAGGCGAGCAAGAGCGTCAGCACTTCTACTGCAGAAATCGCCTCTGCACAGAGATACAGGGGAAGACAAGCCACTCCATCCTCCAACACAGCGACCAATTGTTGGCGCAGCTGCAGAGTGAGGGTGATGTGTCCCACACCATACTTCTGGCCAGCGATCAACAACGCTCGGTATTGCAGACGCTCAAGACCAATCATCAACCACAATCTTTCGCCTACTTGCCTTATGGACATAGCCCCTTTACAAGTGGGCTACTCAACATGCTTGGCTTTAATGGTGAGCGCAGGGATCCGCTGACGGGAAATTATTTTTTGGGGAACGGATATCGGGCGTTTAGTCCGGTTTTGATGCGATTTCTCAGCCCGGATCATTTAAGCCCGTTCGGAGAGGGTGGCTTTAACGCATATGCCTATTGCGAAAATGATCCAATCAATTATGCAGACCCGACGGGTAAAGCAAAGCTTCTTCTTATCGCGCGTAGAATTTTCAACCAATCAAATGTATCCAACGCCTTATCCAGAGTTAAGAATAGTCTAGGCAGTATAAAAAAAACCAAAGCAATAAAAACAGTAAAGAAAACCACACAGCCTATCCCTCCAAACACACAGCAAACAAACGCTCCTGCGACAACAACAAACCTTGGCAAAACGCCCGACACCTCCAAGAACCTAAGCGCGCTTGCGCATAAAAAAATGGACGTCAATAAGTCTTCTACAACTCAAAACAGAACCCGCACAGCCCCTATTCTTAACGATACTAATCCTGACAGGTGGGACATTCGACTCAGGCCGCGCGCAACTCAGCGTGTCGTTAAACCGCCAGTTTCACCCTCAATTCATAAGTACGCTCTTCCTGACGGGTGGGGCGGATTACTACCCAACGACCCCAGACTGCAACCCGTTGTTCAATTAATCCGCATTACGGTTTAATCATCCATGGAAAACACTGTTAAATTCCAGGACAGGTGGCCATGCCGTAGTAACGGTACTTCGTTTCGATCAGAAAAATGAAAAATGGAGACGGATTTATTTCGAGTTTAACCCACTAATAAATGTGCCCCCTTTTCCTTCAGGCTGGAGCGAGAGTGAGCATGTGTAGTCCGTTACAGAGTTGAGGGTAGTGGCGCGACGCTACTATTTTGCCAATTTGCTGTCCACTGGCAGCCCAAGGGGTAGGCCCCATTTCCTGCCTACTGGGAGTTGGGTTCAGTGCAGGACATTGCCAACTCTAATCAAACAGCCTATAGCGCAGTTCTTTGCCAAAGAAAATAGATACAAAATACAAAATAAACCCAGCCCACAGACTGACTTTCATTACATCCCTAAATAGCTGCTTGCAAGAGGAACGATAGTGATTGACTACGGCGCCACATATCGTACCAACTGAGAGCAGAATCAACGACAGTGCTGGCACAGCAACATCCAAACCTTTGAACTCCAACAATTCTGAATGAAAGCGATTTCCATAAGGTAGCACGAGATACTCAAACCAAATCGCATAACCGGCGAATGATAAAAATATAAAGGAAATTAAACCGAGCACGATCGTTAATCGATTTTTATGTACCCGCGATACAGTTTCTTTTTTTGATTCATGCCTGGACTTTCTACATCCATAACAGAGACCGATTTTAATCCCTCTTGTTCTTTCTTCATTTAATGCGCCACAGCATCTGCACTTTCTTGCTATTGACTTGAATTTTCCACGAGCCATCCGTCCAAGCCCTTCGTTATGTATGACTCACCATTAAGTCCATTGCTGCATTGCAGATCCGAGCAAGGCCAACCCAAGGAAATCCGCCTCAAAACTCGCTTTAGGCCCAAACGACATAAAGCGAATAAAGGAAAATCGTAAAAAAGAATACGCCGCCAGTGATCCACGGCGCTAACAACTTTCTCTTGAGATGAAGCGGCAGATTCTCCAATTCATTTTCTTCAATAAGGCCTCGTCTCTCGCAAAACTTAGGAATCAAAAACATTAAAGCAATTGAACAATTTCTAACAACTGAGCCTAGCAACCCCAAGCCTGACAAACCTTTTCGATTAATCGCAACAAACTTACTTTTTCTAAGATATTTTTCAATCAACCCGGTATATAAGTAAAAGGACAAAAATATCCAGCATAATGCAAAAAATAAGCATATCATTGAAACTAGCGCAATGTAGGCCAATACAACCTCAGTCATAGCAAAGCGCCCCTATATAATATTTCACCAATTTGCTCTCCAGCTATACCACCAAATTCCC
>NZ_RCOB01000202.1:0-11122 GCF_004307665.1 Pseudomonas sp. Sample_16 | reverse complement strand
CTGGAAGCGCTCGACCTGGGCCAGGGTGTTCCACCACAGGTATTTGGACTTGTGGGTCGCGTCGATGATGGTGTGTGGCAGGCCATCGTCGCCGTTGAGGTATTCGGTGGTGTGACCGAGGGCGTCGACTTCGGCGATGAGGTTGCCCTTGGCGTCGTAGCGGGCCCGCCAGACACTGCCGTCCAGGAAGGTCGTTTCTGTGACCAGCGTAGTACCGAGGTGGTACTTGTATTTGATCTGGCGGCCCAATGGGTCGGTTTCTTCAACCAAACGCGAAAAGTTGTCGTACTTGAACCCCAACCGGTTTCCATCCGGCAGCTTGAGACCGGTCATGTTGCCCGCTTCGTCGAGGTCGATGGTGTACTGCTCACCGCCGAAGTCGCGACTGGCAATCACGCGGCGATCTTCGTTGTATTGGACCTGGAGCTCGCGCCCCAGTGCGTCAGTGGCCCACGAGGTGCGGTGCTTGAAGTCGTAGCGGTAGTGAAAGTGTTCGCCATCGCTGGTCCAGTGCTCCACCACACGCAGTTGGCCTTCAATGGTTTCCCAGCGGTAATGACAGCTCAGGCCCAGGGCGTTGCTGTGGCTGGCCATCACACCATCGGCGTAGCTGAAACGGCGCATCGAATCGCTGTTGCGATTGATCACTTCGATGAGTTGGCCGTTGTCGTCATAGCGGTACTGCACCAGGGTTTCAACCGCCTGGTTGTCGACGACGCGCTTGACGTCGGTCAGGCGCCCCAGCGGGTTGTCATAGTGCAGGTGCACCCGAACACCACCCGTGGCGCTGATGTCGGTCAGCCGGCCTTCTGCCGTGCGGGTGAAATGCAGGTAATGCCCGAGGGCATTTTCCAGGCGTTGCAGCGGGACATCGCTGTTGTCGTCCGGCACCTCGCCGAAGTAGAAGAACAGGTTGTCCAGGGTTTGCAGCAGGTAGTGGCCGCCTTCGGTGCGGACCAGGTGGAGCTGCTCATAGGGGTTATAGATGCGATCACCTGGCTCCACATCCACAAAGGGCACGCTACGCCCCTGATTATCCGTGAGGTAGACGAAGCTGCCGCTTCTGCGCAGGCTTTGCTCCCAAGGCAAGACCCAACCTCTGCCGAGCACGCTGTCGACGGTCAGATCGCTGGCATAGAAGCGAGACCATTCAATCGGCATGAGCCCCGGGAGCGCAAAGTCGGTTTCTCCGGACTCGGGCAATAGCTTGCGCCCGCTGGTAAGGTCGACGGGGTTGCCGCTCAAACCGCCGATTGCGCGCTCAACGGCCGGACCGATGACAAAGCGCCCGGCCAGATAGCTGGCCGCCACGGTCGCTCCAAACTTCAATGCGCAAGGCCCGGCAGCCTTCAGACCTTGCGCCATGCCCAATCTGAAGATCGGACCTACTGCGCGGCCCATCGAGGCAACAATCATCAGCACGTCGACGGTGACCCGCAGCCAGCCGGGTACTTCTTCGTCGACATCCAGATAGCGCTCTGTCCCGCCGCCGATGAACACATTGTTCGAGCCGCTGGAGATCTTCGCGCCACAGGTCAGTTTGTCACCCTTGCGCGAAGCCGCCACATTGTTGATGAAAACGTTGGAAGAGCCTTCGGCAACCATGACCGGCGCAGGGTGTTTATCGCACGTGCCCATGCTCAACTTTGCGTGGGCGGCATTGCGGCTGTTGATGAACACATCTGTCGAGCAGCCTTCAAGCTTGATCCCCCCGGCGGGCGAACTCATTGCCGACCCTATGCTTTCGCCAATCATGGGGACGAAACTGGCAGCCAGTCCTACGGCAATTCCCAGCAGAATTCCGCCGAGCCCCGCCGTGCAGATCGTGAATGCGGCAGCCGTCGCAATCGCGAGCCCGATCACTGCGCCGGCGAGAAACCCGCCGAGCGCACTGGTGTGTTCAATTTCATCGCCCCAACGCGCAGCTTCGAACATGGGTTACTCCTGTTCGGCGCTGTCGGTGGACACCGTATCGGCCTGGCGCGGTTTGAAACTTGCCAGCAGCTGCAGCCAATTCTGGTTTTGTGTGACGCTGAAATCAGCCTGGCTGGTCGTGGAAAACACAAGAATGCGACCGGGTTCGATTTCGAACGCGGCCTGCCGTTGGTAAACCGGTCGACCATCGTTCATGTAGTAAGCATCCACCTGGATGCCGGAGAACGGTTGCACCCCCGACAGCGCTGCCGCCTTCTTGCTGAGCAAGGTATAGCCGCGCAGTTTGGCGGCAATGAGTTTTACCTGGCGCTCGATGTAAGCCTTCAGATCCTCTGCCGGCAGCATGTTGTCGCGCGACAGTGTGATGTTCAGCGGCGCAGGAATGCTGTTGCCGAGCACAAACATGTTCACCGTGCGGTCCTGAAAACCTTCCGGCAAAGTGATGGATCCTTCCTGAAGCTGATAGTCCATTGGGCGTGCGTTCCGTGAATAGGTGAAAGAGGAAAAGGCTTAGTCAGCGCTGATGTTTTCGAGCATCGTCTCGAACTCGATCAGCCAATCGGCAAGTTCTGCATGAGCGGGATTGATCATCGTCGACATGCTCAACCATTGGCGCTCGCTACCATTGGCGGGATGGATGACTGCGCTGGTCGTTCTGCCGTGGCGACGCTCCTGTCCCGCCGTGAATATATAATCCAGGGTAATCGCCGGACTGCCTGCCAGCAGGCAATCGCTCTGCCGCACGATGGTGACGTCGGGGTGGTTTTTGCGCAGGTTCTCCACATACAACTGTACCGAACGTTGCAGCGTCAGCCCTTCAGGTGCAGGACGACGCTTGACACTGAACGTGACGGGATGACCATGCTTTTCAAGCGTTGTATCGATGTCGCGGAAGTTGAAGCCTTGCGGCATTACCAGATTCAGCCCCGCGACTTTCAATTCATTGCGCGCCAATTGAAGCGGTACCACCGCTACCGGCTCAGGCTCGATGACAGCGGGCGAAGCCTCGGCAGCCTCCTGCAACTGCTGCCGCGCAAGTGTTTCGGCCGCGATCCGTTTCTCGGAAATACGGTCGTAGATACTGGTCCTGACCATGGTCTGATTTCTCATTTGTTGATATCGACACGGTCACCGTGGACATAGGTGTTCTTGCCAAGAATATCGATGGCATCGCCTTTTATTTCGATACCTTCGGGGGTCAGTTTGATACTGCTACCGCCCACCTGAAGAATAATGTGTTGCTTGGCGTTGACCTGGATGAACTGGTTATCGACCTGAATCGTCAGCGAGCCTTCCTGGACATTCATCACCGTGTCTTTCTTGATCGTTTCAGTGTGCGTGCCACCGACCGTGATCGTGCGGTTGCTGCCGACACTGTGGGTCTCGTCGACCTCAATCTCGGTGTCCATGTTGCGCTCGGCATGCATGATGATCTGCTCGGCACCGGCCTTGTCTTCGAAGCGGAAGAAGTTCGCCGTACCGCCGTCACCTTTCATTGACCGGGTCAAAAAACCACTCTGGGTCTTGTTCGCCGGCAGCGACCAAGGCGGTGTGTTCTGGCTGTTGTAGAGACTGCCCATGACCAGCGGGCGGTCTGGATCACCATCAAGGAAAGCCACAACCACCTCGTCACCAACGCGAGGGATCAAGACACTGCCGAAACCGCCACTGGCGCCGGACTGTGCGACACGGACCCAGCAGGAACTCTTGTCGTTGAACTCGCCGTAGCGGTCCCAGTGAAACTGTACTTTCACCCGGCCCAGTTCATCGGTATAGATTTCCTCGCCAGGTGGGCCGACAACAATGGCGGTTTGCGGGCCAGAAATCGTTGGCGTCAGCGTGTCGAGCTGCGGTCGGAACTTGATTTTCTTGCGTACGCAATCAAACTTGTTGGCATAACCCGCCTGCCCGCCGGACAGGTAATTATTACTGCCCCAGTGCTCGATGCACGTCAGCAAGAATTGTCGATCCTCGACTGAGCCATTATCGTGTTCGTAATGCTGCGTGAGTTCGAACGTATAGCCCGGGCGCATCGCACGGCAGTTGCTCCTTCCCGAAAATCCCTTGCCCCTGAGCTCCAACGCTTCGATACGATTGCGCACCAACACTTCGCCATCGTCATAGTTTGCATGGGTGTACTGGCCCATGAAATCGTAAATCTCGTAGGCCGGTACATCGCCCTGCTGATTGAGACTGTTCATGCTGACCGGCAAGCGGTTTCGAGGCTGACGGTAATCGAACGTCTGGACCGCTATCTTGCTCGACTGCAACTCCCTTACCGCATTCCAGTGAGTGATCGAATCCGCCGACTCTGTGATGGACGCCGTGTGAAATCGCACTTGTGGCTGCTCTGGCAGCGCAGGCAACTGGGTTGAATCATCCATGATGATCAGCGTGTGACTGTCGGCAGCATGTTCGTAGTAATAGAACAGCCCTTCGTGCTCCAGCAGGCGCATGACGAAATGCCGATCACTTTCCCGATACTGAGTGATATAGCTATGGGGTTTGAGCGTACGGTTGATACGAAATTCGAACTTGGCCAGCCCTTCATAACGACTGAACACTTGGGTGATCACTTGTTCGACGGTTTGGTCCTGGAATATCTGCGAGTCGAACCGCTGTTCAAGCAAACTGAGCCAGGAGCCAATCAGCGCGAAATACCGACACATCCCACCGTCGCTGCCATTACTGCCAAAACGCAGTACATGCCCGTTGATGTAACGACTTGCGCCCGTCGCCAGTTCGATCTCTATCGTCGCCGACTGCCCCATGGCGGATTTGAGTTTTACGCTGGCATCATCGGACAGAAGGTCCAAATGGAAACCAAACTCCATCGACAGGCCTTCGTGTCCGGTGAAAGACTCAAGCAAGAGCTCCTGACCACTTTTGAGCGGCATGGTCAGTTTGAACAGGCGCCGGTTCTGTGCGGTAAACAGGGATGAAAGGTCCATTGTCATGTGCAACTCCTGGAATCAATATTCGGGCAACCACCGCATTAACGTTCTGATCGTCAGGAACCTGTCGACTGGCGCAGGGAACCCAACCACTTGAATAACCGACCCAGCCACCAGCGGCTGCGGGCTTCGCGAATTTTGTCGATTTGCATGAAGGTGAAGGGGGTTGGCATTTTGCGCTCACGGATATGAAGGGTGCGGAGACCGCGGATGCCATGACGTACGTAGAAAAGAAGAATTACAGAAAGCACCGTGCAGGCTACCACCACAAACATGCCGCCCGTTTCTGCACCCACCGACTTTAGAAACATACTGCCTGTGAGCGTCGATACACCGGAAATTAATCCAAGGTTATAATTCCTGGAATTCACAATTCTTTTAGGTCGAGGCGCGACTCTATTGCCTACGCATTCGAAAGGAAAGAACGATGCCTTACTATAAAAAATCACCAAAAACATCATAAGCACTATAGTGATCGGTGCTATCCCAATAGCTACAGATCTAGGATCTCCCTTGCCAAAATAATCTGAGACAATCAAGTACGCCAGACTACCAGCAATATAAGGAAAAATACATATCGCAACTGACAACACCGTCGCCAATAACAAAATATATCTCTCACAGCAATAAATTAGATATAGGCTAAAACCAAAACCAACCACAACAATAAAAAAATACCACCACCAAAAATACTTCAAGTTTGAGGGTCCAAAAGCACCAAAAAAGGCCACTCCAATAAACATTAGAAAAATTTGTTTTTTTATATTCTTAGCATCAATCATGACCATTTCACTCGACTCCGCGCCACATCACGTCGAAGAACGCAGGGAAGTTAACCACTTAAACAACCTACTCAACCACCAGCGCCTGCGAGCTTCACGTATTTCGTCAATTTCCATGAAGGTATAGGGTGCAGGCATATTTCGTTCTTGGATGTGAAGCGTGCGCAGACCTCGAATACTGTGACGTGACAAAATCGAAATAGCTATTGAACATCCAGTGCAGATTACGACTGCTAGTACATTGCTTGTCTGCGCATCAACTGACTTGAAAAATATTCCGCTTGTGAGCACAGCCGCACCCACTACCAATCCAACACTATGACTTTTATTGCTCTGCCCCTTACCCCGCGCGGCAACTCTATTCCCTTTGCACTCGAAAGGAAAAAAAACCGTCTCCCCATAGAGTATTGTGGCAACCGTTAAAAACACTGTTAGCGCTGGTGACAAGCCCACCAGTGCAGCAAGCAAACTGTTCCCACCTAAGACTCTCGAAGCAGATAGATATGCCACCGTACAGGCTAGGTAAGTAAAGATACCGACCACCAGCAAAAACAGTGACGACAGATACAACACAAATCGTTCACAGCTATAAATTACGTACAAAACAAAACCTAGCAGTGCAACTATAAAAAATAGATATACCCACCAGAAATAGCTCAAATTTGAGGGACCAAAGGCACCAAATAGAGCAGCAGAAAAAAAGACAATCCACCCACCCTTCTTTAAATTTTGCGAATCAATCATGAGACTGACGCGAAGAAAGCAACCATTTAAATAATCTCCCCAACCACCAACGACTGCGGGCTTCGCGTATTTCATCGATTCTCATGAAGGTGTACGGAGTAGGCATTGTATGCTCCCGGAGTCGCAGCGCGCGAAGACCTTGGATTGTATGCCGACAGTAAAGTATTAAAGCTATACAACCAGATGTACCGACTAAAACCCCAAGCGCACCACCATTTAATGAACCTATTAATTTCAACACTCCCCCCCCTGTTAGAGTAAGAAGCCCTGCCAGAAAACCTGCACTATACTTCTCTCGGCTCTCGACCTTAAAAGCCACTTTATTGCCTTCAAGTCTAAAGCTTGATAAATGACTTCTACCATAAGCAGCAATCGCTACCGCCAAAGAAATCAAAATCAAGGGCGACAGTCCAATAGCGATCGATTTAAAACTCCCCTCTCCAAAAAAATCCGAGACAACCAAATACAAAACACTAGAAAACAAAAAACCCATTATGCCGACACCAGTGAAAAATATCATCACAACAAAAAACACATATCGCTCACAAGCCCCAACCAAAAAAAGAGTTATGAGCAAGAAAAAAACCACTACAACACAATATATAGACCAATAATATGGCACTCCTGGCGGACCAAACATACCAAAAAACACAACCATAAGAAAAACAACCCACGGACCAGTTTTCACCGTATCTACAGCAGGATCAAAAAGCATGATCAATCAACTTATTTATTGAACCACCAATCTTTTTATCAGCGCCGGACTTACCCATATAATATTGAACTGCCAGACCAGCACCCCAACCAACCAACAACACTATTACCAATGGAGCTGCAACCAGCGAAGACCCCATAAAAAAACTCACTAATACACCACTGGCGAACGCCGCTACGTTAGTAGGCTGGCTATATGCAGACTCCCTATAAAACTCTTCCATTGAAGTCGAACTTGTATAATCCAGATAAGCCTGCGGCCCAATGGCTAGCGCCACACCCACCGTATTACCCGTCATGAATTTTAGTCCGCCTGCCGCTCCTCCGGCATGCAACATTGCACGCTTACTCAGTGCAGTTTTTGTTCCATAAGCCGGAAGATTAGCAACTTGCCCTCCAACCCGACCGAGCACCTTGTAACTTTGTGCCTGAGCAGTAATCGGCACCTCGAAGTGCAACTGCCCTGCAACCCGAATCAGTTTTATCCTGCCTTTGAAGGCTTTCTTAGCCGAGATCGAGTTCGCTGTGCCCCGACTATTGGCCCACTTGATCAGTTTTTTCTTGTCGGCCGCGGAGAGATCCAGCAAGTCTACAACCGACTTCGACTTGGAAAATGCAGCTACGCTGGTGCCTGCACTGACCAACGTGCCAGGCAAGTTGGCTGGAGAAAACAACAAAGAGCCTATCTCCGGGATGGCCGCTGCGGTTTTCTGTAATTCTTGCAGCGCTTCGACGGAAACGTCCTTCGCCGAAGACAAATTCCTGATTAACGAGCGCAGTAACTGCAAGGACTCTTGCGCCTCACTCGGCGACATTTCCAATTCGGGCGAAGCCAGTTCATGGGCAAGAAACATCGCCGCGTTGTAATCGTTGGTCGCGTAGTAACCGGCAAAATTTGGCGGTGCAGGAATAGCCCGCGAGGCGAGTTCGCTGGGAAACGGAAGCCTACCGCCGCCAATCAATCCAGCTTGTGATCGTGTGCCACGGGGGTTCGCCACTGTGCAGGGTAAAAACCTTTCGTCCATGTTCCTTTCTCCTAATACCGCCTTCCCGAAAAGATCTTCGGCAAAACCTGCTCCGTGCAATAACTGACCAATCTTTCTTGGGCCATACTCCGCCCGAAGAGCATTGCCCCATCAACCATCACGAAAAAACCGCTGTTTCAATTGTCTTCCTGAATCACAAACGGCGGAAAATGACCCGTGGGTGCGACAACCACCCTGCGGAAAAAGTGCCGAAGGACTTCAACAAAAATAGAACTGCATCACATTTTTCAATCGTCATCTGAGCACGTGCGAAAGGAAACACCTATGCAACACCAAGTGTCAAGCAGGTATTTTTTCTCAGGAAATCATATGTCGAAATGCTAGCACATCACTCATCGCCTCCGAATTGCTTGTTAGCCTTCAATATTGAACCGGCTTCACATAGATATGGATTAAATACTTGATCCACTACGTCGTCGAAATCACTGAATTGGCTGAATTTCAGAATTACCTGACAGACATATCCCACAAGTAGTGGCAATCAGACATCATTGTGGCCAGTAATCCAATACGGAAAAATCCGTTCCCATGGATATCGAAAAACTGAAAGAAAAAACTCTGAGGCTACGGTCGACCATCGATGCATTGATGGCAGAGGACCCTGCTGTAGCTCAACTGGATCTAGAGCTGGCGCCCCTGATGGACCGGGCTGAACGAGGCCGAATCCGCACACCTTTGGAGTGGCGGGATATCCCTGGATGCTACTTGTTCACTGAAGACGGCTTGCAGCAATACGCAGAACTTGAGCTAGCTTTTGCGGAATTTAAAATCGAACTGATCGGAGGAGAATCCCCTACGCTACGTCGACTAAAAACCCAGATGGAAGAAAAATAGAACAGTAATCCGAAACCTACATAATCACCAAAATGCAGGCCAAAATCGGCGATGTGCCGATCAGCAATGGCGCCTTCAAGTTCGCAAATACCAAGCGCTCGGACGCCAGCAACATCGCCGCCCTGTTCGCCAGCTTGAGCATGCGCAACGAGAATGGCAGCAGGCACGCCATCAATACGACCAGTCCCCGCCAGCAACCAGTATCATCGATTTGCCAATGCAGTGGCCGGCGCTGGCGATTGCGGTTGTCTGCGCAGTGATTGCCTCGCTGAAGTAAGCCTACCGACCACTCGGCAAGGGCGGTCGCGTTTCGACTTGCTCAAGGCTTACACGAAACGTGGTGTAAGTGTCGCCGTCTTCAAGGTAAAGGTTGCTCTGGTAGTTCGAGACTGCGCCTTTGAGTTTGATGTGCAGGCCGTTGGAGACACGCTGGATTACCACGTCTTTCAAGTCAGTTTCCGAGACCAGGAAGGGCGGGGTCTTGCCGAGGCGCACCTTCATCGTCTCATTATTCCTACCGCCGTCATTGTTGACGTAGAACCTCAGGCTTTTGGGTTCATCTGCATCCCTGGCATCTTGAACGATGTAGATCGACTGTCCCGGAATGAAGTCTTGCTTCAGGACTATCTCAGCAGGAAACTCTGGTTTGTGCAGGTACGCATAGATGGAAACGCCTAGAAGGCAGAGCAAAAAGATAATCGCGAGATACTTTTTGACTCTGACGACAAGAGATTGCGGTTCGGCCTTATTCATGGAATTCAACTGTAATCGAAGGTGAATAGCACCAAACCTTCCATCGGCTCGTAGAACATGACGATCATGTCTGCTCCGACCGTCCGGAAATGCCAGCCCACGAAGGCGCGAAAGCCTTCACGCAATTGTATGGCCCGACCTGAAAGTTACTGAGTGCAGTCGTACTTGGCGCGTTATACAGAAATATCGACGGTATGTAACGCGATATTGCCCGAACACTTGTTCAGCCATGGAGAGGCCGCCTTGTATATCCCGACATCCTGAGATGCCATCACTTCGTTGACGGCTATATGACACTCGTCCTGCAATTTTTTCGTCAACGGCCACTCAAGTGGGTATTAGGTGAACCGCTTCACCTTTTTTAAAATATTTTCGATTAAAAATTGGATCCACAACCCCTCTGAAACCATTGAATTGACTGACTTTCGGAACTGTCTGACAGACACATCCAGCAAATAGTGGCAAGAAGGCATCATTGCGGTGTGTAACAAAAACGAGAAAAAATCCGCCGCCGAATGAACTTTTCGATACGACGTGTTGCCATACACGGCGTTACTGGCAACTCAATATCCATATGCCAGCATCACACTCCCGGTTGGTTCCGGCAGTGTGTTTTTTTGATGACCGACATCAGCAATTACCTCTCGTGGACGAATGTCCATGGGAAATCAAACCACTCGACATGCACCGGTTTTTTTAAGCCAGGGAGGCGTGGAGTGTTCAAGGACGATGTACCGATGACTCAAGCGTTTTTTGATGTTGAAGCATTGATCAAGCTGCGAAGCCAGACCCGGGCCATTTCCGATGCGCTGAAGGCGCAGGCCGCGGATTATCTGGCGACCCTGGCTTTGCTGATTCGTCCGCAGACGTTTTTCGGTGAGTACCTGCAGGGTGCGCAACGCAGCAGCGGGCGCGAGACCCAGCACCATTTCAAGGAGCTCAAGGAGCTCTACGACCGCATCGGCTCGGCCGCTCCGTTCCAGCTGGTCAATGAGCTCGAAGTCCCCCTCAACCTGCTCAGTACTACCCCGCAATTGTTTGCGCTGGAGTACGACAAGGTACTGAGCGCAAACGGTCAAAGCATTCGCATCACCAGCCCCGTACGCTGGGTGGTCGGCTTCAGTTCGTTCGACCTGGCCCGCTTCCGCGCCATCATCAAAGACCCCAATCGCAGCAGCGCCGAGTTGTACCGCTTCGTGGTGCATTACCTGGTGCTGTTCTACTGCCTGAGCAAGTCGCCCGGCATCAGCCGCCTGCTCGAAGGCTTGCGCTTTCCCGTCACGTTCGAACGCTTGAAGGAATTCGGCGACCTGCCCTTCTGCGTGATCAGCTCGCCGGTTCGCTCGCAGTTGCCCGACGA